>JAGCAV010000287.1 GCA_017652545.1 Lachnospiraceae bacterium | reverse complement strand
GCCCGGATGGTATTGCCCGCGGCTTCTTTCCGGCCGGTATAAGCGCTGAGCAGAGGATAGACAAAGTTTTCCATCGCAAGATAGGCAGACACCGGATACCCGGGAATTCCCACCACCGGCTTCCCGCATGCCCTGGCGAGTATGACGGGTTTGCCCGGCTTGATGGCGACGCCGTGAACAAACACTTCGCCGATCTCCCTTAAGATGTGGACGGTATAGTCCTCTGTGCCGGCACTGGACCCTGCGTTGACAATGACGATATCGTTCTCTTCCAGTGCTTTCAGGACACATTCCCTGATCGCGTCACGATCGTCCGCGACAATATCATATCTTTTCGGGATCCCGCCGTTCTCACGAACCATCGCTTCAAACATCCGGGAGTTCGACTCGATGATCTCTCCTTCCTTTGGATCATCGTAAGGCTCGACGATCTCGGTTCCGGTCGGGATGATCCCGACACGGGGCTGTTTGAATACCGCGATCCGGGTCACGCCGCCGGAGAGCAGTACGCCGATGTCGATCGGGCGGATCCGGTGATTTCTGGTCAGGATCATCTCACCGGTAACGATATCTTCACCGATGGGCCGTACGTGCTGCCATGCCGGGGCAGGAGAGTGGACGAGTATGCCATCGGGTGTTTCCTGCAGATCTTCCGCCATGATGACAGCGTCATACGGCTTCCGGATCGGATCTCCGGTATCGACGATCATATAGTCCGATCCCGGATTCAGAAGCACAGGCGACGCTTCAGAGGCCCAGTCTGTCCGAGCTGAGACCACTGCGATCCCGTCCATGGCCGCGGAATTATACAGCGGAGAAGAAAACCTGGCGTAAACCGCCTCGGAAGTGACCCGGCCGAGCGCTTCAGTCACGCTGATGATCTCAGTGCCGGGCCTGATATCATCGCGAAGCGCCTCGAGATAGATTTCTTTTGCCTGTTCGACAGGTGTTGTCGTCAGATAAAGGTTTCTTTGCATGGTATGTTCCCTCATTTCCAAAGGCGAATGTCAACCAGGTCTCCGGCTCTGACGCCTTCCTGATTTTCGCTCATTTCAAAATAGCCGTCGGCCCGGCTCATCGGCGAGATCATCCCGGATTTCGCGAATAACGGGACTGCTTCGGTGACCTCAGACTCCCGAAGCGTCACGAGCTGGAAAGTTCGTCTTCCCGGTGCTGACTGGACATTGGTGGTGATCCGTGCGCGCACCGTGCGCGGCTCGTTCTGCCCGGTCAGGTCATGCCAGATCCTGATCAGGACCTGCTCAAAGATCATCAGGGCAGCAGCGGGATGTCCCGGAAGGCCGATGAACATCGTACGGCTTTCTATGTCAAAACCTGTGATCGTCGGTTTTCCCGGCTTCGCCGAAATGCCATGCGTCAGAACGCCGCTGTCGGCAACTGCTTCGATCAGATCAGAAGTCATATCCATCTTGCCTTTTGAACTTCCGCCGGAGATCACGATGATGTCACTGTCTTTTTTTGCCTCTTCAAACGCGTTCAGGATGGCATCACGATCATCCTTCACGGCAACGGTCCTTCTGACACACAGCCCTTCCCTCAGACTTTGCGCGGCGATGGTGTATGAATTGATGTCCCGGATCTGTCCCGGTCCCGGAATCTCATCCGGAGGGACCAGTTCATCGCCCGTCGATATGATCGTGATGTTCCAGGGAACATAGACGGGAACAGATGTGATCCCCACGGCGGCCATTGTGCCGATATCCTGCGCGCGCAGGACCCTGCCTTTCTTCAGAAGAAGTTCTCCGCTTCTGATATCTTCTCCGGGCTGTACGATATTCTCCCCACGCGCAGCCGGCCTGGAGACCGCCAGCATGTTATCCCCGAAGGACTCACAGTACTCCACCATGACAACGGAATCTGCGCCGTCCGGAACTGCCCCGCCGGTAGGCGTATAAACGCAGCAGCCCGGTTCTGCTGAGAGGCCGGAAGAATCCCTGCCAAGCAGAACTTCCCCTGTCACATTCAGGAATGTCGGGAGCATATCTGAAGCCGCCCCGAGGTCGGCGCTGCGGACAGAATAGCCGTCGACAGTTGATCTTTTATATGGGGGAACGTTCTCTGATGAACAGATGTCCGAAGCAAGGATTTTTCCGGCGGCAGCGATCAGGCCGACCGTTTCTGTCTCCGGAGAGATATACCTGCAGTATGTCTGCAGTTTGTCTCTCGTTTCGCTGATCGTATCCACATTCAGAAGATTCATTTTACGATTCTTCCCCTCTCCAGAAAATGCGTCTTGTCAAATATAGAATTCATCCGGTCCCATTGGTGGCTGACGATCAGCCATGTGGTTCCATCCTCTGCGCGGCGTTCCAGGATGATCTTCCTGAAAAGCGCTTCACTTTCGGGATCCAGATTGGAAAGCGTTTCATCGATCAGGATCATTGAAGGGTGAAACACGATCGCCCGCAGGAAAGACAGCTTCTGCCTTTCTCCGCTGGAAAGGCTTCCGGCATATTGCTGCTTCAGAGGCAGAAGACCTGTCCGGTCAAGCAGCGCATCGATCTCGCCCTGATCTATCCGGACGCCTCTGATCTTCAGGGGATATACAAGGTTGTCATATACGCTGGCATGCATCAGATACGGCCTCTGACTGGTCATGGTAATGTCGGAGGGAG
>JAGCAV010000286.1 GCA_017652545.1 Lachnospiraceae bacterium | reverse complement strand
TCTGGAGAAACCCTTCCGCAATTATTATAAGAAAGCGGACAGGATGCCCGGTATGACCGGCCCGAACCTGATGATGCTTCTTGAGAGCAGACTGGACAACGTGATCTTCCGTCTCGGTCTTGCCAGGACAAGAATGGAAGCCCGTCAGATCGTTGATCACAAGATGATCCTTGTGAACGGCAAGCAGGTAAACATCCCCTCTTACCTTGTTAAGGCAGGAGATGTTATCGAAGTGAAGGAAAAATGCAGAAGCTATCAGCGCTTCGTGGATATCACTGAGGCGACGAACGGCCGCATTGTTCCCGAATGGCTTGATTATGATGCTGAAGCAATGAAGGGTACCGTCAAGGAACTTCCGACCCGCGAGATGATCGATGTCCCGGTTGACGAAGTGCAGATCGTTGAGTTGTACTCCAAATAATCGCCCTGTATGATCTGAAGGCGGATCATATAAAAACCGGATATCGGACATACGATATCCGGATGGTATTCAACATCAGAAAAGGAGGGCATGAATGTTCGATTTCAATAAGCCAAGCATTGAAATTGCCGAAATGGCGGATAATAAGAAATACGGACGTTTTGTCGTGGAACCGCTTGAGCGCGGTTACGGCACCACGCTGGGCAACTCCCTGAGAAGGATCATGCTTTCTTCTCTTCCCGGTGCAGCGGTCAGTCAGGTTAAGATTGACGGAGTGCTTCATGAGTTCTCCACACTGCCCGGTGTCAAGGAAGATATCACCGAAATCATCATGAACATCAAGTCGCTGGCCATCCGCAACAACAGCGAGACCAACGAGCCGAAGACAGCCTATATTGATTTTGTGGGTGAAGGCGTTGTGACGGCGGCGGATATCCAGGTGGATTCCGACATCGAGATCATGAACCCCGAGCAGGTCATCGCGACACTGAACGGCGGCGCAGACTGCAAGCTGAGCATGGAACTGCTGATCACCAAAGGACGCGGATATTCCGCTTCTGACAAGGTCAGGAGAGATGACATGCCGATCGGTGTGATCGCGGTCGATGCGATCTATACACCTGTTGAGCGCGTGAACATGATCGTGGAAGACACCCGTGTGGGTCAGGTGACCGACTTTGACAAGCTGACGCTGGAAGTGTTCACAAATGGTGCCCTGGCACCTGATGAGGCTGTGAGCCTTGCAGCCAGTGTACTGAGTGCACATCTGCAGCTGTTCATCGAGATGTCAGATAATGCCAGGACCATTGAGGTCATGACTGAGACTGAGGAAGATGAAAAAGAAAAAGTGATGGAGATGAACATCGATGAACTCGAGCTCTCTGTCCGGTCCTACAATTGCCTGAAGCGTGCCGGCATCAACACGGTCGAAGAGCTTTGCAACAAGACCCAGGATGATATGATGAAGGTCAGAAACCTGGGCCGCAAGTCATTGGAGGAAGTGCTTGCCAAGCTTAAAGAGCTCGGCCTGAGCCTGAATTCCAGTGAGGGCGAGAGCCTTCCGCCGGTTGAGACAGAATAAGACAGCAGGTGAGACGTTCCCGAACAGGAGGGAGCGTGAAACAGCGTCTGTTCAGGTGTTTGAACAGAAACGATATGGATTGACAGCATATGTCAGATAAGCCCGAAGAGCACTGGCATATGTCCCATAAATAAAGGAGAAAAGATATGTCAGGTTACAGAAAGTTAAGCAGAACCAGCAATCAGAGAAAGGCTCTCCTGCGCAGCCAGGTCACCTCTCTTCTGTATCATGGAAAGATCGTTACCACCGAAGCAAAGGCTAAGGAAGTCCGCAGGATCGCCGAGCATCTGATCGCTCTGGCCATCAGAGAGCGCGACAATTTTGAAACCGTCACCGTTACCGCGAAGGTCGCACGCAAGAATGCCGATGGCAAGCGCGTCAAAGAGACCGTGAACGGCAGGAAGGTTTCTGTCTATGACGAGATCCAGAAAGAGATCAAGAAGGATAAGCCCAGCAGACTGCACGCACGCCGTCAGATGCTGAAGGTTCTCTATCCTGTCAAGGAAGTACCCGCGGAAGCCGCCGGCAAGAAGAGAAACACCAAACAGGTGGATATGCCCGCGAAGCTTTTCAATGAGATCGCTCCGAAGTACGCTAACCGCAACGGCGGATATACCCGCATCGTGAAGCTTGGTCAGCGTCGCGGCGACGGTGCTCCCACAGTCGTGCTGGAGCTGGTATAAAACATCAGATTATTCTGCATAAACGACATACGAGCCGGAGGAATTCCTCCGGCTCGTTTTTTGTACGTTTTATTCGTTCACGATCAGGTTTTCAGACGCGCTCTGTCTCATCCAGACCGCGACATTTCCGCCTTCCGTACGGAACTCGCCCCAGCCGTCCTCATCGATGATGACCTTCTCGGGACAGTTTCCGATCATGTCATAGAAAGCCTCTCCGGCGAACTGTGTACCCACAAACATCCTTTTGGTCCCGCCCTCGGCGTTGGACATCAGAACTGCCAGGCCTGAATCGGGATGTTCCTGATCACCCTGCCGCGTCCATCCGATGACATGCGGGTCATCGAAGTAATCTTCCTGGGGACCATAGGCATACAGGTACCTGGTCTTGATCATTTTTCCCAGATTCGGGACCAGCGGCCGGTTCTGTACCGGATTTCCATAGTAGTCCGAGTAGAATACGCAGGGGATCCCGTCACCGCGAAGCAGGATGATCGCGTAGGCGAGCGGTTTAAACCAGTCGTCGATGAAGGACTGAAGACTCTGGCCGTACTGCGTGTCGTGATTATCGACAAAGGTGACGGCGTTGCCGGGTTTTTCCTTCACAAGCGTCTGGTCAAGGATCGTCCGCATATCATAGCTGCCCCCGGCCTGCGTGGCGTGGAAGAAGTTGTAGTGCAGGGCGACGTCGAACAGGGACATTTCATCGTCCACTGATTCGAGATAGTACATGAGACGCTCCAGTTCCCCGCTCCAGTATTCACCGACGGCCGGAAGCGGCAGGCCGGTTTTCTCCCTGATCTCATGCAGGAGTTCCCTGTAGAAGGAGAAGCTGATGTGCTTGACCGCATCCAGACGCAGCCCGTCAAGGTGGGCGGTCTGAATATACCATTCCAGCCACTTCTTCGTCTCACTGATCACCGTGGGGTTGCTCATGTCCACATTCATGCCCATGAGATAGTCGAAGTTTCCGTTTTCCGGATCGGTGTCCGGTTCCCATTTTTTCCCGGTGAAGCGGTAGATATGCCCGCCGTTTTCAACATCCTCGGCCCAGTCCGTTCCGGAGAAATGCCTGTGGTCCCAGGTGAAGGAGCTGTATTTTCCGTTACGTCCCGGGAATGTGAATTTGGACCATACACGGACCTTCTGCTTACCCCCGACCTGCTGATTCCTGTCATCTTCGGCGTCTGTTACGGCGGTCACTTCCTCCAGTTCATCACCGCCCATTCTGTGGTTCAGTACGATGTCCGCAAAAACTTCGATCCCGGCGTTATGAAAGGAATCGATCGCCGCAAGGTACTCATCCTTTGTGCCGTACTTGGTACGCACCGTTCCCTTCTGGTCAAATTCACCCAGATCATACATGTCATAGACGCCGTAGCCGACGTCTTCCTGTGAGGTTCCTTTATATGCAGGAGGCAGCCATACCTGCGTGATGCCAAGCGAGGAAAGGTTCTCAGCCTTGGCAGCGCAGCGCTTCCACCAGAGCCCGTCATTGGGCAGATACCATTCAAAATACTGCATCATGGTCTTGTTGTGAGCCATAAAATACCTCCTTTCCCATGAATTCAAACGGTTATACTACAAAAAACAGAAACTGTCAAATCCTCAGGAATTTCCGGATGACGGATGGCACCTTGTCTGATATACTTGTCAGGTATGCTGGAAAGACCTCATAGAAAGAGAGCAGGCGGAGGATCGGGAGGCAGGATATGAATACAAAAGACAGGAAACCGGCATTCAGACGTTACCTGACGGCTGTGATCGTACTGATCATGATCTGCATGGGCATGAGCAGTCCGGCCCGCGCAGCCACGGTCAGACTCTGTGACCGGGATGGGAAGACATACAGGACGCTTCAGGTGACCGGGAAGGAAAAATTTCCCGCAGTCAAGCTGGAGGCACGCACGTTCAACGGATGGGGAAAAGCACGGACATACCGCAAGGGAGCCCTTTATACGCCGGGAGAGCGGATTCCGAATGAAGATGCCACCTACTACATGATCGGGAACAGCAATAAAGACATCAGGGCCATGGGCGCCTACAAAATGAAGCAGACGAAGAAGTATACGCAGATCTTTCTGGTCGGAGATTCACGGACCATGCAGATGTACCTGACGATCCGGAAAATGCTCAAACGGACCACCTTTGTATACGGGAACGGCGGCGGGCTTTCATGGTTCAAATCATCCGGCTATCCGACGCTTCTGTCCAGGGTAAGGGCTGAATCCGCGAAGGGGAAGAAAAAGAAGAGCGCAGTGGTCCTGAATCTGGGGGTCAATGACCTGTGGAATGTCCGTAACTATATCAGTTACTATAAGAAGATTTATAAGGATCTGTCCGTCCTTAACTGTGATCTCTATATCATGTCAGTCAATCCGATCGATGTGATGCGCATGAAGGACGGGGGCAGGAACCTGGCAAAGAATGCGACCTCGGTCATGACATTCAATAAGAAGCTGAAAAAGGGTGTCGGGGAACGCTACACCTGGGTCGATACCTACTCAAAACTGATGGAAAGCGGATGGACAACACAGGGAAGTGTCAATGACGGAGGCGGCGACGGCGTTCACTATACGAAGGCAACCTATCAGCGGATCTACAACTTTCTGATCGAGGCAATCGGATAAACGGTGCCGTGAACGGCGCAGCGTCAGCAGAGTGACCGGGAGATTATGAGGAAAGACCTTGTTGTACATACACAGGCAGGCGATGTCCTGCTGACAGACAGTACCGGCGCTGCCTCGGCTTTTGCGAAGGACGGAGGCTGTGTGATCGGCCTGTGTCCGGAGGAGACCCTTCATACGATCGATTTTCCGGATGCGGCAGTACTGGTGTCGGAGGAAAAGGCAGATTCGCTGTCGGAAGCATTTATCCGAAAAACAGCCTGCCACTTTTACGGGAAACCCTTCAGGGTCGCGTCAACGCGAAGACTTGTCATCAGGGAGAGCACCGGGGAGGATTATGAAGCAGTCTATTCGCTGCTGAAAGCGTGCGAAGAGACGGATGTGAAGGACGCAGGCGGCACGCAGGCTGCGGGCCGATACCGGATCATTGCGGAGGGGTTCGACCTGAAAGAGATCGATTCCCGGGATAAATTTCTTCAGTATGTCAATGCCTGCTACCGTTTCTTCGGATTCGGCGTCTGGTCGGTCCTGCTGAAAAGACAGCCCGGGCAGGATGATGATTCAGATCAGGACGGAATGGTGATCGGCTGGTGCGGCCTGTTCCCGGCAAAGGCCGAGGGAGACGAAGGGTTCCACATTGAACTGGGATATGCCCTGGCGCCTGCCTTCCGCGGAAAAGGATACGGATATGAAGCCTGCCGCGCGATCCTGGACTATGCTCAAAGTGAACTGGAGCTGGAGAGCGGTCAGATTCTTGTCAGAGCGGACGAACGGAATGCCGCGGCGCTCGGACTCGCACAGAAGCTGGGTCTGACCATACAGACGATATCGAAGACAGGCTAGAAAAGAAGACTTAAAAAGTCATAATAAAAACAGATTTAATAGGAATTCATGATTTGGGGGAAAATATGACAGAAACATTTGATACCTGGAAACTGCTGGTGATCAACCCCGGCTCAACATCAACGAAGATCAGCCTTTTTGAGAACGAGACACTGCTTTTCGAAGAGAGTATTTTTCACGATGCCCCGGAACTTTTGAAATATGATCATGTGAACAAACAGATCCCGTTCCGGTACAGGGTGATTACTCAGATGCTCCATGAGCATGGCGTCGCTCCCGCTGACATTGATGTGTTTGTAGGCCGCGGCGGCAGCGCGTATTCCCAGCCCGGCGGCGTGACGATCGTGGATCAGCGTCTCTATGAAGATACGGTAAAGGCAGTGGGCGGAAGCGAACACCCTGCCAAACTGGGCGTCATGCTGGCCTGGGAGTTCGCACAGGAATACGGGCGGAATGCATATACACTCAACCCGACCAACACGGATGAGTTCTGCGATGAAGCCCGCCTGACAGGCATCAAGGGTGTTTACCGTGTTTCTCATTCCCATGTGCTCAACCAGAAGGCAGTGGCGGAGTACCATGCCGCCGGACTGGGCAAAAAGTATGAGGACTGCCGTTTCATCGTTTGTCATATTGACGGGGGCATCACTGTCAGTGCGCATGAGTATGGCCGTATGATCGACGGAAACATGGGAGCGGACGGTGAAGGCGCCTATACGCCAACCAGGCTTGGGAGCGTTCCGCTGCTCGCCGTGCTTGACTACATACAGGAGAAGGGACACAGTCTAGATGACGTCCGTCTGATGCTGTCGCGGGCCGGCGGGTTTGTCAGTTACTTCGGGACAGCGGATTCGGATGCCATCCATCAGATGAAGGAAGAAAATGACCCCAAAGCCACGCTGGTCTGGAACAGCATGATCTATCAGATCTGCAAGCTGATCGGAGAGATGAGCACGGTCCTGAAGGGACATGTGGACGGTATTCTCCTGACCGGCGGCCTGATGCGCTTTCAGGATATCATCGACGGCATAAAGGACCGCTGTGAATGGATCGCCCCGGTCTTCGTCTATCCCGGCGAGATGGAGCAGGAGGCACTGGCCTATCCTGTTCTGCGGGTGCTCCGGGGACAGGCGAAAGCCATCACCTATTCCGGAAAACCGGTCTGGGATGGCTTTGAGGGACTGGATCTCTAGGCATTATTTAAATCTGGTTTTGCGGATCCGCGCTGAGCAGAACAGGAGGTAAGGGTATGAGTTTTGCTGAACGGGTAAGGGAAAAGGCTAAGCAGCATGTCCGGACGATCGTGTTTCCGGAGGGTGAAGAGGAAAGAACGGTAGCGGCGGCTGGTATTTTGTCTAAAGAGCGCATCGCCATTCCGGTCCTGCTGGGGGATTCGGAGAAGATCCGCGGGATCGGAGAACGGATCGGAACGGATCTTTCGGATATCACGATCATTGATCCGAAGCAGAGCCCCAAAAAGAAGGAATATACCGAAAAGCTGTATGAGCTTCGCAAAAAGAAGGGGGTCAGCGAGGAAAAGGCAGGTGAGCTGACAGAGGACCCCATGTACTTTGGGATTATGATGGTTAAGACGGGAGATGCCGACGGGCTTGTCTCCGGCGCGGTGCATACGACCGGCGACATGCTTCGGCCGGCGCTGCAGATCATCAGGACAAAGCCGGGCATCAGTGTGGTCTCATCCAGCTTCCTGATCAATCTGCCCAACCCGAAGATCGGTGAGGACGGACTGCTTGTCTTTTCCGACTGTGTGGTCGTTCCGTGCCCGACAGCGGAAGAGCTGGCTCAGATCGCCGTGTGCGCGGCGGATACAGCCCGTGCGCTCTGCAGTTTTGAGGAGCCGAGGGTCGCATTTCTGTCTTTCTCCACGAAAGGCAGTGCCGAACATGAGCTGGTCACCAAAGTCCGGGAAGCCGTGCAGATCGCGCATCAGCTGGCACCGGATCTGGCACTGGACGGGGAGATGCAGCTGGATGCCGCGGTCGTTCCCGAGATCGGCGCATCCAAGGCTGGCGCATCGCCTGTTGCCGGACGGGCCAACATCCTGATCTTCCCGGATCTGCAGGCGGGAAACATCGGATATAAGATGGCGCAGCGCCTGGCAGGCGCGGAGGCAGTCGCCGTGCTGCAGGGACTGGACAAGCCCTGCAATGACCTGTCCCGTGGATGCTCGGTGGAGGACATTGTGATGACGGCTGCGCTGACCGCGCTGCAGGCAGATTAATCATTTTGGAGAGTGGAGAGTGGAGAGTGAAGCTGGTGCTGCCGGGCAGCCATGTAAGGCCGGAAACATGCAGCATCCATTTTCAATGTAAAAAACATAAGAGCAGAGGGGCTTGCCTCTCTGCTCTTTCTTCGCTCTTAAGGATTTGTACAGATAGATTACTTTGTTTCGGGTTCCGGATAATCGACACCGAAAGTGTCAACGGTAACGG
>JAGCAV010000285.1 GCA_017652545.1 Lachnospiraceae bacterium | reverse complement strand
TCATTCAACATGATTGAATGGCAGTACCTGTTTGCCGCATCGCTGCTGGCGACGATCCCGGTCGTGATCCTGTTTATGACCATCGAGAAACACCTGACCTCAGGACTGACCAGCGGAGGTGTGAAAGGCTGAGAAGGAGAGTTAAGAGTTAAGAGTTAAGAGTGGAGAGTTAAGAGTTAAGAGTATTAAACTCCACTCTCCACTCTCCAAACTCCACACTGCACAAAAAGCTCCACTCTCCAAACTTCACACTGCTCAAAAAGCTCCACTCTCCACTCTCCAAACTCCACACTGCTCAAAAAGTTCCACTCTCCACTATCAACACTTCGCTGTATATTAGGAAAATATTTCATGAATATTTAAGACCGTCATCTTGTATGCCGGTTTTTTTTCATGTATAATGCACCCGGTATCCAGGTTGTATTGTATCCGCGGTGAGGCGGAATAATAACAGGAGGATGAAAAATGAATACAACGAAAGACACACGTTACATGGTGACCCTTGCCCTCATGGCAGCTATTGTTATTCTGCTGGCAAATACGCCGCTCGGAATGATCCAGCTGCCTGTCATCAAGGCCACCACTGTCCATATTCCGGTCATCATCGGGGCTGTTCTTCTCGGCCCGGCTGCCGGCGCGTTCCTGGGAGGCGTATTCGGGATCTGTTCCATGATCAGCAATACGCAGGCTCCCACACTTCTCTCTTTTGCGTTTTCACCTTTTTTAAGTACAACAGGCTTTGCCGGCGTCGTTAAGGCGCTGTGGATCAGTATCGGCTGCAGGATCATGATCGGCGTGGTGGCCGGATGGGCCTGGCGCGGATTTAAAAAGCTGCGCATACCGGGACCGATCGCCCTGGCCGCGACCGGATTCATCGGATCCATGACAAATACTGTTTTGGTGATGGGGAGCATTTTCCTTCTCTTTGCAAGACAGTATGCCGAAGTGAAAAATGTCGGAATGGAAGCTGTTTTCGGGCTGATCATGGCAACCGTGACAGGAGCAGGGGTTCCTGAAGCCATTGCCGCGGCAGTTCTGGTCGGTGTGATCACAACAGCCATCCTTCGCTCCGGCGTGATGCAGAGGAAATATGCGTGATACGTGAACCGGATGAACGGTTGCTGCGGGAAAGGAGTACCCGATGCTGCTTGCGATAGATATAGGTAATACAAATATAGTGCTCGGCTGTATCGCGGGAGATGAAATCGTGCTCTCGGAGCGCCTGTCGACGGATCATGCCAAGACAGCTCTCGAGTATGCCATCTCATTCAAGAATGTACTGGAACTGCACCGGATCGATCCGCGGAATGTAACCGGGGCGATCATTGCTTCCGTTGTGCCGCCGATCACATCCCTGATCGAGGAAGCCCTCGGGAAACTGGTTCCCTGCAAGGTGAAGACGGTCGGACCGGGACTGAAAACGGGTCTGAACATTCTGATGGATGATCCGGCCCAGGTCGGCGCGGATCTGATCGTCGGGGCTGTCGCGGGAATCCACGATTATCCCTGCCCGCTGATCCTGATCGATATGGGAACGGCAACAACGATCTGCGTCGTTGACGGGACGAAAAGGTATATCGGCGGCATGATCCTCCCGGGGCTGAGGGTGTCTCTGGATTCTTTGACAAGCCGCACATCAAAACTTCCGAGGATCGGACTGGATCCGCCGAAACGGCTGATCGGTAAAAACACGGTGGAGTGCATGAAGAGCGGCATTCTGTACGGAAGCGCGTCCATGCTGGACGGGATGATCGACCGGATCGAGGCAGAGATCGGTGAAAAGACAACGATCGTTGCGACCGGCGGCCTGGCGGGAAGGATCACGCCGCTGTGCAGACATGAGATCATTCCCGATGACGATCTGCTGCTGAGAGGGTTGAGATACCTGTACGAAAAGAATCAGTGACCTGACCGAATACGAGGTAAAAAGATATGCTGCAGGGAAAAACTGTACTGCTGGGTGTGACGGGAAGCATTGCTGCCTATAAGGCTGCGGAGCTGGCAAGCGCTCTGGTGAAACAGCATGCCGATGTGCATGTGATCATGACGGAAAACGGGACCAGGTTTATTCATCCCATTACTTTTGAGACACTGACCGTGAACAAATGTATAACGGATACCTTTGACCGAGACTTTCAGTTTGAGGTTGAACATATCTCCCTGGCGAAAAAGGCGGACCTGGCGCTTGTGGCTCCTGCGACCGCCAATGTGATCGCCAAACTCGCTCACGGACTGGCGGATGACATGCTTACGACCACACTGCTGGCCTGCACCTGTCCGGTCGTGATCGCACCTGCCATGAATACGCGGATGTACGAAAATCCGGTTACACAGGATAATATTGCCGCGCTGAAGCGCTATGGAATGGAGATGATCGAACCGGCAGAGGGAAGACTCGCCTGCGGGGATGTAGGTAAAGGAAAGTTTCCCGATCCGGCGGACATCCTGGAGCTGGTGCTTAACAGGATCGCATGCGAAAAAGATCTGAAGGGAAAAAAGATCCTGGTGACGGCCGGCCCGACGCGGGAAGCGATCGATCCGGTGCGGTATATCACAAATCACTCGAGCGGCAAGATGGGATACGCGATCGCGCGCATGGCCGCTTTCCGGGGAGCGGATGTGACCCTTGTTTCCGGACAGGTCAGCCTGAAGGCGCCTGCATGTGTTAAGCTGATCCGTATTGAAAGTGCCCGTGACCTTTTCAACGCCGTGACACAGGCCGCGGCGGAGCAGGATTATATCATAAAGGCTGCGGCTGTGGCGGATTACAGACCGGTGAACGTAAGTGACGAGAAGATCAAAAAGACAGATGATGATATGTCGATCCGGCTGGAGCGGACCGAGGATACGCTTCAGTACCTGGGTGATCACAAACGGGCCGGGCAGCTGCTGTGCGGATTTGCCATGGAAACCTCGGATATGGAGGAGAAAGCGCGTATCAAGCTGGCGAAGAAGAATCTGGACCTGATCGTGGCGAACAACGTGAAGGTGGCGGGTGCCGGCTTCGGAACGGATACGAATGTTGTGACCATGATCACCGCAGAAGAGACGCTGCGGCTTGATCTGATGAGCAAGGAGCAGGTTGCCATGAAGATTCTGGATAAACTGCTGATGCTTGAAAACGCCGGGTAACGGGTGTATGCAGAAATTTAAGACAAAAACCGGACTGATCATGTATTTTCTGAAGGGCGCTAAGCGATACTTTGCTTTTAGCGCCTGTTTTGCGTTGCTTGTCACGCTGCTGGATATGATCAATCCGAGAGTGATCTCCTTTGCGGTGGACTGTGTGATCGGAAACAGGAGCGTCCCTGAGGGCGGGATCGCGCGATGGCTCACAGACATGGCAGGCGGGATCGGGGTCCTGAAAGCTTCGACCTGGTTCCTTGCCCTGGCGGCAGCCCTGATCGGAGCGGGAGCGGCACTGTGCAGATATGTGTTCCGGTCATGCAATGCCCGGGGCGCGCAGGCTCTGGTGCGAAGGATGAGGGATGAACTGTTCGGACATATCCTTTATCTGCCGTACAGCTGGTTTTTCGCAAATGCGGCGGGTGATATCATCCAGCGCTGTACATCCGATGTACAGACGATCATCCGCTTTATC
>JAGCAV010000284.1 GCA_017652545.1 Lachnospiraceae bacterium | reverse complement strand
TTCTGGCCGGTCATCTTCGTGATCGTATGGCTGACTGTTGAAATATTCGTTATGGCATTGCCCAGAGCAATGTTCAGGATGGATGCCCCGAAATGGACCGTGTAAAGCACGATCGCCAGGAACAGGATCGGGTTATGCATGCGCTTCCTGGCTTTTTTCATCAGGGTAAGGCTTCCGCTGTCCGAAGTATCCCGGCCGCCTGCGGAACCTCCTGCATAGCTTTCTCCTGTGTAATTGTCATACTGCTGGCCGGACTGGTCGTATCCGTACATCTGGCCGCCGTACTGGGCATTCTGCCCGTATGTCATTCCCGCGCTTCCGTAATAGGGGTCCTCAGCGATGTCATCCGTGACAGCCGGCCGCGGATTTCCCTCTTCATCAATATGAATATCACCGGGCTGGACTTCCGGCTGCTGCACAAAAGGAAGATCTCCCTCGGGACCCTGCTCCGGAAACAGCTCATCGGGCACATCCTCCACCGGAATATCCTGCTGTGTGGGCGTGTCGATCAGGTGATTGCCGCACTTTGAGCAATTTTCGCTCGCATCATCATTCTCATGCCCGCAATACATGCATCTTTTCATGGATCAATTTCTCCTTCCAAACCCCTTCCGAAACAAATTACTGTCCCCTGTAACCGAATTATTATAACTCAAACAGCCGGTCTGCACAATAGTCACTGTTCTTTTTCGCCGGTTTTTCTCATTTCCCGGAAGATCACACACGAACCGCTGTGCGGACAATCCGGAAACGCGCAGTCGGATTCCACAGACAGTATCCTGTTTTGCGCGTCCGTCTCGTACTCGCACATCACCGTGCGCGTCTGATTCTGTGCCTTACAGAAACCGCTTAAGAACACTTCCTCTGTCATGATCAGTCCTTGCTCATCTGAACCAGCTTGTTCTTGAGCTCGATCTCCATCTCCCTCATCTGGGCTTCGGCCGCTTCTCTCTTGGCCCTGCCTTCGCTCTGGATCTTCACGACCTCATCCAGTGTGGAAAGAAGCTGGGCATTCGTCTGTTTGAGGGTCTCGATGTCAACAACGCCTCTCTCAGCCGCCTTTGCGGTCGCGATGGTCGCCGTCTTCAGCGTTTCAGCGTTCTTCTTGAGCAGATCGTTGGTCAGCTCCGTCACTGCCTGCTGCGCCTTGGCCGCCTGGTTGGAGTGTTCCACGCCCAGAGCGATGACCATCTGGTTCTTCCACAGCGGAATCGTGTTGACGAGCGTGGACTGGATCTTTTCCACCATCACCTCGTCGGCATCCTGTACCAGCCTGATCTGGGGTGCTGTCTGGAGGGCAACGGCCCTGGTCAGTTCCAGGTCATACAGCTTTTTCTCGAAACGCTCGCACATCTCGTCCAGATCCTTGGCCGCCTGCGCGTCCTCCGCCAGTCCCGTCTGCTCCGCTTTGGCGATCAGCTCCGCCAGTTCTCCCTCGCGGACTTCCTTCAGGCGCTTCTTGCCTGCCAGGATGTACATGGTCAGTTCCTTGAAGTAAGACAGGTTCAGCTCATACATCTTGTCGAGCATGGCAATGTCCTTGATCAGCTGGACCTGATGGTCTTCCAGCGCTTTGGAGATCTTTTCCACATTGACCTCGGCCTTGTCATATTTGGCCTTCATGCCGGCAAGCTTGTTCGTATTCTTTTTGAAAAATCCGAAAATGCCCTTCTCTTCCTCATCTCCGAAACTTGAAAGCTCCGTGACCAGGCCGGCGATCATGTTGCCGACCTCACCCATATCCTTGGTGCGCACATTTTCAAGGGCCTTCTCAGAGAAGTCAGCCATCTTCTTCTGAGCACCGGCGCCGTACTGAAGGATCGCCGAGGAATTCTTGATGTCGATCTGCTTCGAGAAGGAATCGACCTGCGCGCGCTCCTCATCGGTGAGCAGTGCATCGCTGAGCGCTTCCTGGGGGGCAGGTGCTGCCGCGCTCACATCCGCCACAGCCGCTGCCGCTGCTGCTGCCGCGCCGCCGCCTGTCGCATGCTCGATCGTCTGGCTGACAGCCTGGCTGAGCGCCTCAGGGGAGATGGTCTCCTGGGCATTCTGCGCGGTCTGCGTGGCCTCCGCCACCGCTTCCTGCAGTTCCTGCGCATTCTGGCCGACAGCCTCATTTGCCTGTGCGATCACCTGCTGCGCAGATTCAAGCGTCTTTTCCGCCTCTCCGAATACCAGTGACGGAACCGGTGTTACCTCAAAATCCTTAAATTCATCGCTCATGGTCTTTTCCCTTCCTTTATATTTCAATGTCGGATCTGTCCTGTTTAAACTTTTAGCTCTCCCGAAGCTCCACTCTCAACTCTTAACTCTCCACTCTCCTGAAGCCTTCAGCTTTCCTCCTCCATATACGCCGCCGCTGCTGCGCCGCCTCCTGCAGATACCGCTGCCGCGCCGCCGCCCGCAGAGACAGCCGCCGCGCCGCCCCCTGCCGGGACTGTGGCCGTCTGCTCCGAAGGCGTCTGGACACCCGTCGGGCCAAGATCAGCGGCAACTTCCCTGGTCCGCTGGAAATCTCCGCTTCCCGTCAGGCCGTCCCTGGCCATCATCGTCTTCATGGCGGAAATGTCCGAGGAGATATCCCAGGCCTTGTCCTGGTAAAAGCTGTCCAGGAAGGTCTCGAAAGCCGAGTTGATGGTGTCAAGGGACATCTCGATCTCCTGACGTGTCTTATTGATATTCTCCCCGCCGATCTGCGCATCCCCGAGTTCCACATAGGCGTCCACCAGCTTTCTGGTGATCGGAAGATAATAGCTCATCATCCTGTGCAGATCCGGCGCGCTTTCCGGCTCACGTTCCACCTGCTCAAAGATCCGGGTCACCACCTGCTCCAGCCTGGAAAGCTTTTCCGTCATCTCCTCGCCGGGGATGGCATCATTGCAGGCATGAATGTGGCTGATGAACTCGCGTCCCTCCCGCAGGATTCCGGCCGTCTCCTCAGAAAGAGCTGCACCATCGGAACCGCCTTCTCCCTGTGTATATCTGGACTGCGCCGCCTTTTCCTTTTCCGCGGCGGCCTTGCGCTCCTCATAGGCACGCATGGTCTCCTGATACTGCCGGTACGCTTCCTGGCTGGTCATCAGCGTCGTATCCTGGTCATCCAGGTAGGCGCCGCCCGCGAACATCCCGTCGGAGATCATCTCCTTAAGATCTTTTTTGACTTCCTTAACGGATTTCCCGGAGCCCGCAGCCAGCTCCTTGATGGTGATCGTATCGCGGTCACCCATGATGTCAAGGTAATGCTCCAGCTGCCGCAGCCTGGACCGGTAGCCGCCTCCCTTGGCCCCGACGATCGCGAAGACCGCCGCCAGGGCGGCAAAGAAAACCGCCGAGAGCGTAAAACCGCCAAAGCCCGTAAAGATCCTCAGAAAGAACATGACGACAGCTGCCAGGCCTGCCATGATGGCCATCCCGTAGCCGGCCACCATGGAAAAAATGCCTTTGCCGGTCCGCCTTACTTTTCCGGAGCCGGCTTTCTCATTTTCCATTGAGCGCTTTCCGGTGAATGTCTCAAAAAGATCACCCACATTTGCCCTGGCCCGGGCATCATCATATGCGTTTCCCCCGGCCCGGTGCGTCGGATTGTACCGGTATTCTTTCCCGGACGACTTCCCGAAATCCCTGTACAGGCTGCCCTGCACCGAATCAACCGTCTGGTTGATCGCGTCCGTGATCGCCTTATTCAGCTGCTGAAAATTGTTGCTGTCAATTGCGGACTGGACAAGATCCCCGATCTTTTCTCCGCATTCAAACCAGTCTTTTTCGTTCATCTATATCTGCACCTCAGTCAAGTACATTCGAAACAGTCATTCTCTCTTCATCTGTCACAAGCAAATATCCGATAAAAAACCACTCTATATACTATCAGACACTTTGATTTTCGTAAAGTACAACTGTTCAGGACTGAACTGTTTTTCCCCGCCCCGGATGCCGGACATGCAGCAGGGGGGATCGCCGTAACGACGATCCCCCCTGTCCATCCTGTCGGTCAGGATTACTTTTTCGCTTTTCCGAGATATGCCGCCCGGATCTCCTCATTTTCAGCCAGTTCCTGTCCGGTACCGGTCATGGTGATCCGCCCGGTCTCCATGACGTAGGCGCGGTCCGCAGCCTTGAGCGCCATGTTCGCGTTCTGCTCGACCAGCAGGATCGTCACGCCCTGGCGGTTGATCTCACTGATGATGTCGAACACGCCCTGTACGATGATCGGGGCCAGGCCCAGAGAGGGCTCGTCCATCATGATCAGCTTCGGGCGGCTCATGAGCGCCCTGGCAATGGCCAGCATCTGCTGCTCGCCGCCGGAAAGCGTTCCTGCGCTCTGCCAGCTTCTCTCCTTCAGTCTCGGGAACAGACCGTAGACCCAGTCCAGATCCCTGTCGATGTTGTCGCTGCGCATGTAGGCGCCCATTTTCAGATTCTCATAGACCGTCAGGTTCACGAAGACGCGCCGGCCTTCCGGTACCAGCGTAATGCCTTTTCCGACAATGGTTTCCGTTCCCAGGCCGCTCAGTTCCTGTCCCTGGAACAGGATGCTGCCGCCGGCAGGTCTGACCAGTCCCACGATGGAGCGAAGGGTGGAGCTCTTGCCTGCGCCGTTCGCGCCGATCAGCGTCACGACCTCGCCCTCATTGACTTCAAAGCTGATATCGCGCACAGCCTGGATACCGCCGTAGGCGACGCTCAGGTTTTTGATTTCCAGAATTTTACTCATCTTCCTGCACCCCCAGATACGCACTGATGACCTTGGGATCGCTCTGGACCACGTCCGGCGTCCCGTGTGAGATCAGCCTGCCGAAATCAAGTACATAGATCCTGTCCGAGATCTCCATGACCAGGTCCATATGATGCTCGATCATGAAAATGGTCAGGTTGAAGTCATCCCGGATGCGTCCGATGAAGGCAGTCAGCTCATCGGTCTCCTGAGGGTTCATGCCCGCAGCCGGCTCATCCAGCAGGAGCAGGCTCGGCTTGGTAGCCAGTGCTCTGGCAATCTCCAGACGCCTTTGTTTGCCGTAAGGCAGGGATGTCGCCATCTCGTCCCTGACGTCATCCAGCTCCAGAATGTGCAGCAGCCGGTCGGCTTCCTCGCGCATCTGCTTCTCTTCCGCCCCGTTCAGATGGAGCGTTGCGGTAAACAGGTTGCTGGTGCGGCGCATGTGTTCCGCGATCAGGATGTTCTCGAACACGGTCTGGCTCTTGAACAGGCGGATGTTCTGGAACGTACGGGCAATGCCGAGCTTTGTGATTCTGTCAGGGGTTGGCGCCAGCGTTTTCAGGTATCCGTCCACATGGCCGCCCTGGTACAGTTTTTTCATCTTTCCGCGGGGATGGTTCTCCACGATCTCCTTCCCCTCAAAGAACACCGCGCCGTTTGTCGGCGGATAGACGCCGGTGATCACATTGAAAGCCGTGGTCTTGCCTGCGCCGTTGGGGCCGATCAGGGAAACGATCTCATGACGGTTCACTTCCAGGTTCAGGTCATCCACTGCGACAACGCCGCCGAACTGCATGGTTACATGATCAACCTTAAGTACCGTATCACTCATTGGCGCTGCCTCCTTTCGCTTTTTCTTTTTTCTTTCCGGTCAGACGTTCGTAGATCCCCCTTACGGAAAACTCGCGTTCTCCCATGATACCTTTCCGGAAGAAAAGCACGATGATCATGATGATGACCGCGAACACGACCTTACGGAAGCCGGAACGCAGAAGCGGTACATGAAAGCTTCCGATGTAGGTGTCTGAATCCAGGAAACGCAAAATCCATTCGGAAAGAATGATAAACAGGAAAGCGCTGATGCAGCTGCCCGTGATGGATCCGATTCCGCCGATGACGACGATCAGCAGGATCTCATAGGTCATGGCTGACTTGAACATGGCAGCCTGCACGCTGGTCTGGTACATGGCAAGCAGCGCGCCGGACACCCCTGCAAAGAAGGAGCTGACCACAAACGCGATCCGCTTATGGTGAGCCAGGTTGATCCCCATGGCCTCTGCCGCCACCTCATCGTCACGGATCGCCTTGAAGGCCCGCCCGTAGGTGGAATTGATCAGCATGACGATCAGGGCAATACAGATCCCCGATGCGGCAAAGTAAAAGATAAGGCTCTTATAGCTCGGATAGCTGCGCAGCAGGTTGGACCCGTTGGTGATGGGGCCAAGCTTGTCCCACTGGAAGATGGCACGGGTGATCTCCGCAAAGCCCAGTGTGGCGATTGCCAGGTAGTCGCTCTTTAAGCGCAGCACCGGCAGACCGATCAGGTAGGCGAAGATGCCGGCGAAAACGCCCGCCAGGATAATGGCAAGCACCGGATGCAGCGCGAATTGGATCAGGCCGCCGTCAAAGTACATGTAGACATTGGGCCGGTCTGCGACCGGAATTGTCAGCACGCCGTAGGTGTAGGCACCTACCAGCATAAAGCCTGCCTGTCCAAGAGAGAACAGCCCGGTAAAGCCGTTCAGCAGGTTCATGGACACGGCCACCAGCGCGTAGATCGCACCTTTTTTCAGCACGGTAAAAAGCATGTGCGTGGAAGGCAGGACCCGTTCCAGAATGAAGAGAAGGCCCAGCAGTGCGCCGATCAGGATGACATTTATGACAGTTTCTGTTTTTCTGCTCATCACATGTCCTCCTTTCTCAGACCTTATCGGTGGCTGCCTCACCGAACAGGCCGGTGGGCTTGAATATCAGAACAACGATGAGCAGCGCAAAGGTAAACGCATCGGAAAACGTGGTCCAGCCAAGACCCTTGATGACGTTTTCGCTGATACCGATGATAAACGCGCCGATCACGGCTCCGGGAATGGAGCCGATTCCGCCGAACACCGCTGCCACGAATGCCTTCAGACCTGGCATGGCGCCTGCCGTAGGCGTCACGCCTGTATAGTTCGAGAAGTACAGCAGGGAACCCACCGCCGCCAGGAAGGAGCCGATGATGAATGTGGTGCTGATAACGGAATTGATCTTAATGCCCATCAGCTGAGATGTTTCAAAATCTTTGGAAGCCGCACGCATGGCCATACCGATCTTGGTCTTCTGGATCAGAAGCACCAGCGCGATCACCAGAAGAATGACCAGGAAGGGTGTGATCACCGTGACACGCTTTGTCGTCACACCGAAAACGGTGATGACATCGCTGATCCACGGAATGGTGGGATACTGCTGCGCAAGACCGCCCGTGATATACAGAGCCAGGTTCTGCAGCAGATAAGAGACGCCGATCGCAGAGATCATGACAGACATGCGGGGCGCGCTGCGAAGGGGTTTGTAGGCTACCCGCTCAACCAGGAAACCGATGATGACGGTCACAATCAGTACCAGCGGTATGGCCAGATACATCGGCATCACCGTTGAGGCATAGACCATGATCAGGCCGGCGCACATAAAGATATCCCCGTGGGCAAAGTTGATCAGACGAAGGATACCGTAGACCATCGTGTATCCTATAGCGATCAGCGCATACTGACCGCCTACAGATATGCCTGCCATCAGATATGGCAGATTTCTGCTGAGCCAATCCATAAAATTTCTCCCAAGTGCTAAACCAGATTGCAACGCGGGCTGCCCTGTTTCAGGCAGCCCGCAAAAAGATGACTGTTTACGGTTTAAACATATGCCGCGCGTAAAAGAACTGTCTTTCAGGCGCTGTGTCTAAACGAAGGCCGGTGGCAGATCAGTCTGCTACGGTCTGTACGCTGACGAAATCCCAGGCGCCGGTCTCTGTGTTGGCGACCTTCACGAATGCGGAATCCCTGACTGCATCGCCGTTCTCCTGATCGAACTCGATGTGTCCGGTCACGCCGTCATAAGTGACGCTCCAGAGTGCTTCGTTGACAGCTGCAGGATCGGTGGTGCCCGCTGCCTTCAGCGCTTCAAGAGCGGTGAAGTAAGCATCGTAGCCCATTGCGGTAACAGCAGCAACTGTGTCATCGCCGCCGTTGTTTGCCAGGTTGGTGGAATCGGAATTGATGTATTCTTTCATGCCTGCGTCGAATGCCTCATCGCCGCCCTCCTGATAGAAGGTGGTGACATAGATATTCACGTTCTTGCCTTCAGCGGCGTTCAGGATAACGTTGGAATCCCAGGTGTCGCCGGCCAGAAGCGGGATCTCAAGACCCTGCGCGGCAGCCTGCTCGATCGTAAGCGCAGCAGCTTCGGTAGAGGTCGGGGTGAAGAATACGTCACAGCCCTGGTTCTTGGCATCTGTGATGTAGGAAGTGAAGTCGCTGTTTCCTTCCGGGAAGTCAGCCTTCACAGTCTCGCCGCCCAGGCCTTCGAAAGCCTGTGTGAAGTAGTAGGCAAGGCCCTGTGAATAGTCATCGCCGAGTTTTGCAAGCACATATGCCTTCTTCGCACCGAAGGTCTCGTTTGCAAAGTTCGCAAGAACTTCACCCTGGAACGGATCAAGGAAGCAGATACGGAAGTAGTGGGTGTTGCCCTGTGTTACCTGCGGGTTGGTGCAGGTCACGCCGATGGCCGGTACGCCGCCCTCTCTGAAGATATCAGAGGCTGCGATGGAAACGCCGGAACCATAGGAACCAAGGACCACGGAAACGCCGTCGCCTACCAGCTTGGAAGCAGCGGACGGGCCCTTGTCGTTGGAAGACTCGTTATCAACAATATCCAGCACTACGTCATACTCAGTGCCGCC
>JAGCAV010000283.1 GCA_017652545.1 Lachnospiraceae bacterium | reverse complement strand
GTCCACACTGTCACAGGCAATGATCCGGCCCTCCCGGATCACGGCTGCCCGGCTGCAGTTGCGCTGGATCTCGGAAAGGACGTGGCTGGAAAGGAATACGGTCGCGCCATCCCGGTTCCTCTCCCGGACAATGTCAAAGAACTCCCGCTGCATGAGCGGATCCAGTCCTCCGGTCGGTTCATCCCGGATCAGCAGTTTCGGACGGCTCTGCAGCGCGCAGACGATCGCCACCTTCTTGCGGTTTCCGAAGGAAAGCTCATCCACCTTCCGGGAGGTGTCAAGCTGCAGCCGCTCACAAAGATCCCCCGCTTCCTTTGAACAGTCGGTTCTGCGCAGGTCGGCAGACATCTTCAGGATGTCCCTGACCTTCATGCCGGAATAGAACATGGCTTCCGAGGGCAGGTAGCCTGTCTCCCGCAGGATCGCCTCCTTCTCCCGTACAATATCCTTTCCGAGGACCTGCGCGCTGCCCGATGTCGGTGAGATCAGGCCAAGCAGCGTCCGGATCGTCGTGGATTTTCCGGCACCGTTCGGCCCGATAAAGCCAAACAGTTCGCCCTGTCCGACCGAAAGGTTCACTTCCAGGATTCCCCTTGCCTTTCCGTACATTTTCGTCAGATTGTTTGTCAGAATTGCTTCCATATCCGTTACTCCTTCCAAAACCGATGCGGTTAATGACAGTGTAATTCCGTTGACCGATTTTGAGAAGGGGTAATTTTCATGCGAATTCATGCATTCAAAAACCCGGTCAGCGGCTCTTGATATGTCCGCTCCCGGGTCTTCTCTTTGCACGAAAGCTGTTTCTGCTTCCGTATTCTTTCAGTTTTTCGTTGATAACAGGTCAGCCTTCCTGCTTATTCCGGCAGTAGATCTCAATTGCCTGCTTCGCGAATGCGGCGGTTCCTTCTCCGCCTGCCCTGTCAATGTTCTTTGTCATGGCACCGCCGGCTGCATATCCCTGCCCCAGGGAAAGGAAGACCTCGTCGGAGCAGGTATAGTAGTGCTCCGTAATAAAGTCCTGAATCCCTTTCACCAGCGCCTGCGCCCCGGGATCATCCGGAGAGCCGTCCTTTAAAGCCCCCAGCTCTGTAAAGAACTGCATCAGCTGCATACCCAGCTTCTGGTTTTCCTGCGGGGACCTTTCCTTCGACTTTTCCTCATACTCCTTATACTCCGAAGTATTGCCCCAGGCCGCTTTGGCCTGCGCAGCGTAGTCTTCCATCTTTTTTGTGTCAAATGCGCTGAAATCCATTTTTCTCACCCCGATCTTCTGAATTTCCCGGGCCAGGCCGAGCAAACCGTCCAGATGCTCCCTCTGCAGTTCCAGCAGCGCGATCTGCTGGGCAAGCGCCTGATCCCTGTCAAAGGACGGGCTGTCCAGGATCTGTCTGATCTCGCGGAGGGAAAACGCCAGCTCCTTGAAAAAAAGAATGTGCTGCAGTCTTTCGAGCGCCGCCTCATCATAAAGCCTGTAACCGTTCGGCGCGACTTCTGTGGCCGGCAGAAGCCCGATCCGGTCATAATGATGCAATGAACGGATGCTCACCCCGGATATCTGACTGACCTCGTGAACCGTCATCATAACAGCCTGCCTCCTGCCTGTCCGGAATATGTGATCCGGCCTCCCTGTGTTTTCTGTGCCGGTAAGGACAGCATAAACTATGACATAATGTCAGGGTCAAGACCTTTTTTAAGTTTTGGTACAGATCCGGTACAGATACATCTGCCCATGCCCTTTTACATCACATCGATCACCACGATCTCACTGATCGTGCCGATCCTGATCGGCGGGCCGAAAAAGCCGACGCCGGAACTGACGATCACCTGCGTGCCGTCCCAGTCCTTCTGTCCGTAAGTCTGAGGCGCGAAGAGGCGGGCCGTATAGTTTCCGGGAAAGATCTGTCCGTTATGGGTATGTCCGCAAAGGCACAGGTCAATGCCGTATTCGTGCAGTTCCTCAAGATCATCCGGTTCGTGTTCCAGCAGGATCAGCGGAGCGGTCTCCTCCACATCACGTACCAGCTCACCCACTGAAACACGGCCTACCGTTCCCTCTCCCGATTTGTCCCGGTCCTCCCGGCCTGCGATGACCAGGCCGCCCAGTTCCGGAATGATCACGGACTCGTCTTCCATCATATGAAAACCACACGCTTTCAGGAACTCTTCAAATGCCTGGCTCCGGAAAGCCCTGGAAGGGTCTTTCGCGGGGAAGCCGCAGAAAAGAGGTTCTTCCACATCATGGTTGCCATACACACCGTAAATGCCGTACCTGGCATGGATATCGCTGAGGATTTCCCGATACACTTCGGGAGAACCCATCGCTCCGAACGAGCTTGTGATCAGATCTCCTCCGACGAGCACAAGGTCAGCCTCCTGCTCATTGATCCGGTCCGCCATCTCCCTCATGTGCCGCGGCGTAGAATTGACGCTGATGTGCAGGTCGCTGATAAATACAATACGGAAGGGACGCTCCTTCGCAAGTTTCCCGCTGCGGACTTCATAATGCGTCACTTCCACCTTTCTGGCTTTGAAAGATCCATAGATGTTCAGGCAGACGCTCAGAAGCAGCAGCACACAGAAAATCACTCTCGCGCAGCGTTTGCCCGCCCGGATCTTTTCCGGCGCCGCGTTCCCGAAAACCGGTCTCTGAAAGAACAGCGCACAGATCCCCAGCATCAGCAGCGGTCCGAAAAAGTACAGGACAAACCCCAGGAACACATTTCCCATGCGGTGGAAAAACCAGCCCGCCGGCCCATCCTGGATCAGGGTGCCAAGCGGCGAAAAGCAGAACCCGATCCCGCACAGGACCAGGAACACGGTGCTCCACCGGGGCTGTTTCCCGGTATTCCGGGAGATATCTCTCAGCAGGAAATGTAGCGCCGTCAGTGATGCGCAGACAAAAACGATATAGAATGCAATGGCCGGAATAATCAGATTCATGCGTTTTTAACTTCCTTCAGACAACATCTTTCATGATTTCATGTTCAGCAGGCATATGGCTGCCAGCACAAGCAGTATGCCGATCGCCGAGGGAACCGTCAGCGCCTCGTGATAAACAAAGACACCGACCAGGGAGGCGACCACCGGCTCGACCGACGCCAGTACGGAAGCCCTGCCGTTTTCCAGTCCCGTCAGGCCGTAGGTATAAAGCATGTAGGGAACAAAACAGCTGAGTACGCCGGTCCCCAGGCACCACAGGAACGCCGGAACCGAGGCAGTCACGGCACCGGACAGCCCGTCCGGCCGCCAGATCAGGTATGCCCCTGCCGCGGCAAGAAGGCATGAGTAAAAATTGATCGTGCTGGAACTGTACCCCCTTTGAAGCGCATACCTGGAGAAAATGGTGTAGAGCGCATAGCCGAAACCTGCGCCAAGTCCGAACAGCAGCCCTTTCGGTGTCAGCACCGTGTCCGTCCCGATCCCGGAGACGAGGCAGCAGCCGGCGAAAGCCAGTACGACCGCCGCCGTTTTGACCCGCGTGATCTTTTCCCTGAACAGAATCGCCGACAGGATCATGACGATCGTTGGCGCCGTATAGAGAAGGATGGCGGCGGTGGACAGGTCCATGATGCTGATCGCGTGAAAATAACAGAACGTGAAAAACAGAAGGCTGAAAAGCCCGGTTCCGACAAAGCACCACAGATCCTTCAGCCTGATCCGGAACTGCCCGCGGTCCCTGCACAGGATCAGCAGTCCGAAGCAGACGGCCGCGATCCCGCACCTGACGATGACTGCCCCGTTTGAATCAATTCCAAAGCCTGCCAGATGCCTGACAAAAAAGCCCATGAAGCCCCAGCAGAATCCTCCGCCTAAAACTGATATCACATATTTGTTCATTTGTGTCATTACCTGAGTTCGTAGTTCCGGTTCTCATCCGGTTCGGGAAAGTTGACGGGCAGCTGTTCCCTATTGTATCACAGCGCGCTTCATTTTTGTGTCCTTTTCTTCCTGACCGGGACAGATGACCGGGACAGACCCGCGCCGGAGCGCATCTGTCCCGCCGGCATTGGCAAACCGGTATCTGTTATGGTACTATCAGAGATGATTTTTCTCTGTATGCAGTACGGTATTGGATCTGTGCAGGCAGATCCGGAGGATTACCCGATGATGATATTTCGCAAAACATCGATCCGAACCGGGAGAAAGTGCTGGCTGGTCCTTTGTCTTGCGTTCGCATGTATACTTCTGATGGCAGGCACCTGCATCGGCGGGGAAACGGAAGGACCCGCGCTTGTGGACCCGGTCGGGACCGGCGACAATTATTCCGCGGTTCTGTACAACAACACCAACGGTCTGCCGACCTCAGAGGCCAACACCATCGTACAGACAAACGACGGCTTTATCTGGATCGGCAGCTATGGCGGACTGGTCCGGTTTGACGGAAACAGGTTTGAGCGGATGGATTCCACGACCGGTATCGGCTCCGTGGTCTCACTGCTGGTGGACAGCCGGGATCGTTTGTGGATCGGTACCAATGACAACGGCCTGGCACTGATGGAACAGGGCGGCTTCCGCCTGTGGGGCGAGGCGGACGGACTCGGCTCCGATAAGGTCAATGCCCTCGTGGAAACGAATGACGGCACACTCTATGCGGGCACCTCGGAAGGTGTCTCCATCATGACATCCGACCTGACCATCCGGCCTGTCGAGCTTCCCCGGAATGACGAGCTTGCGATCAGCCAGCTGTGTTCCGGAAGCGACAATCTCGTATGGGGGCTTACCAGGGAAGGTGATATCTTTACACTCCGCGACGGCGAGATCATCGACTTCGTCGATCACAGAGAGACCTTCCTCCCGACTGTCACCTGCATTCTTCCTGATCCCGATTCTCCCGAAAAATGCTACATGGGGACAGATGATTCCGGCCTTTATCACGGAGATCCGAGGACGGATGACGGTTCGATGGAATGGGTGAGCATTGAGCCGCTCTCAGACGTGAGCAACATACAGCTGATCCGGGATCAGATCTGGATCAGCTCCCGGGAGGGTGTGGGTGTGCTGGACGACCGGGGGTTCAACTGCCTGAGCGGTCTTCCCATGTCCAATTCATTTACCCACATGATGGCGGACTATGAGGGGAACCTGTGGTTCGCTTCCACCCGCCAGGGCGTGATGAAGCTGGTCCATAACCGGTTCTCGGATCTCTTTGCCCGGTACCACCTTCCTCCGACGGTGATCAACTCGACCTGTATGCTTAAT
>JAGCAV010000282.1 GCA_017652545.1 Lachnospiraceae bacterium | reverse complement strand
TTCCTCGCGCTGGTCAAAGCGGTGGAAAACGGCGGCCAGGGGGCTGTCATGGTCCCGACGCAGGTGCTGGCCACTCAGCATTATGAGGCATTCACGGCTTTATGTGAAGCTGCGCAGCTTCCGATCCGCGCTGTCCTGCTCACCGGCAATATGACGGCAGCCCGGCGGAGGCAGGTCTATGAGGAGATCGCTTCTGGAGAGGCACAGGTGATCATCGGGACACATGCACTGATCTCGGAGAAGACCGCATACAGGAACCTGACGCTGGTGGTGACTGACGAACAGCATCGGTTTGGCGTCCGCCAGAGGGAGATCCTGGGCCTGAAAGGGACAGATCCCCATGTCCTGGTGATGAGCGCCACACCGATCCCGAGAACGCTCGCGGTGATCCTGTACGGGGACCTGGATGTGTCTGTCATCAGCGAGCTTCCCGCCGGCAGAAGTCCCATCAGGAACTGCGTGGTGGATCCTTCCTGGCGTCCGAACGCCTATGCGTTCATCCGCAAAGAAGTGCAGGCCGGGCATCAGGCGTATGTGATCTGTCCTATGGTCGAGGAGAGCGAGGAGGTGGAAGCCTCCAATGTGATCGACTACGCGCAGACACTTAAAAAAGCGCTTCCGTCCGAAGTGAAGATCGAGTACCTTCACGGGAGGATGAGCGCTGCTGAAAAAGATGCGGTCATGGAACGCTTTTCCGCGGGACAGACGCAGGTGCTTGTCTCGACAACGGTCGTGGAGGTTGGCGTCAATGTGCCGAATGCGACAGTCATGATGATCGAAGATGCCCAGCGCTTCGGCCTGGCTCAGCTTCATCAGCTCCGGGGCCGTGTCGGTCGGGGGAGCAGCCAGTCGTATTGCATACTGGTCAATACAGCCCCGGACGGAGAAAGCCGGGTGCGGCTGGATATCCTGAAGCGATCCAATGACGGTTTTGAGATCGCCGCGAAGGATCTGGAACTGCGCGGCCCCGGCGATCTTTTCGGCATCAGGCAGAGCGGCCTGATCGAGTTCAGGATCGGCGACGTTTTTGCCGATGCAAAAATCCTGCAGGCAGCCAGTGAGGCAGCCGACAGGATCATGGAAGAAAGTGATGGATTATCTGACGTAAAATACCGCGGGCTTCGGGAAAAACTGCAGAGGTATATGAGCAGCGGGCAGGGGCATATCAACATCTGATCCGCACACGGTTCAATAACCGGGATGCATGCCCTCCCGCCAGTCCAGATCACCCGCTGCAAGCCCGAGAACCATGGACTCCGCTGTAGCCATATTGGTGGCGATCGGAATGTTGTAACGGTCACAGACCCTGGTGATCGAAAAAATATTTGCCTCATTGGGACTGTTGATGATAGGATTGTAGAAGAAGATGACCAGATCCAGATAGTTCCTCTCGATCATGTCGATGAACTGCTGTTCCCCGCCGACACTTCCGGAGAGGAATTTATGTACCTTGAGATTGGTCGCATCTTCAATGTGGCGTCCAGTCATCTCGGTTGCGTAGAGTTCATGCTTCGCGAGAATGTATTTGTAAGCCAGGCAGAAGTTTTCGATCAGGTTTTTTTTGCTATTGTGGGCGATGAAGCCGATATTCATGTATGAGTCCTCCACAACAAACGTTCCCTTATGACACTTTCACAATCAAAGTCATTATACTGAAAAAGTTCTAAATAATCAATCGGCAAATCACGATAATAGGTAATTTTATACAATTTTAATATCTCAAATACAGGTGACGGAATATGAGGGTGATCGCAGGAAAAGCCAGAAGACTTCTTCTGAAAACAGTGCCGGGGGATACGACGCGTCCCACGACGGACAAGATCAAGGAAACACTGTTCAACATCATGCAGGGGGATATCCCGGGAAGCGTCTTTCTGGATCTTTTTGCCGGAAGCGGCGCGATCGGGATCGAAGCGCTGAGCAGGGGCGCGGTGCAGGCTGTGTTTGTCGAGAGTGACCGCCGGGCTGTGTCCTGCATCCGGGAGAACCTTGAACATACAAAGCTGGACGGTCAGGCCCGGGTCATATCGGGAGATGTGATGCGGGCGCTGCGCATGCTTGAAGGCAAACAGGTCTTTGATATCATCTTTATGGATCCGCCCTATGACAGGGAGTATGAGAAGGCAGTGCTGGAATACCTGGCAGATTCAGAGCTTGCGGGGGAAGATACGCTGATCGTTGTAGAGGCCCTGCTCAGAACTGACCTGTCATATACGGACGCGCTCGGATACGAAACGGTCAATTCCAGGGAATACAAGACAAACAGGCATCTGTTTTTGAAAAAAAGATCCGGGGAACAGAACTGATCAGGATACAGCGGCATGAGCCGCAAAAAGGAGAAATGTATGCACAGGGCAGTCTATCCGGGAAGTTTTGACCCGGTCACTTACGGCCATCTGGATATTATCAAAAGGTCGGCGGAGCTGGTGGATGAACTGAT
>JAGCAV010000281.1 GCA_017652545.1 Lachnospiraceae bacterium | reverse complement strand
CTGCATGATCGCAGGTCTTGTCATTGTTCCGGTCGTATCTGTGTTCACACCGAAGCCTGACAAAAAACTTGTCGATGACGCCTTTGCGTGCTACGAAGAGAAAGTACTTGTCCGTCAGAGAGAAGCGCTGGCTGACGATTAAAGGAAAGAAAGCGGTTATTGTATGAATGACAGGTCAGCAGGCAAAAGCATCGTAATCGATTTTCACACTCATACATTTCCCGAAAAGATCGCAGCCCGTACAATCGATGCACTCAGCCGTATGGGTCATGTCAGGGCATTTACGGACGGCACACCGGGGCAGCTGCATGCTTCCATGAAAAAAGCCGGGATCGATCTGGCTGTGCTCCTGCCGGTGGCAACGTCGCCCGGACAGGTGGAACACATCAACGATTTTGCTGCAAAGATCAATGAGAAAACGAAGGAGAGCGGTCAGCTCTCCTTCGGCTGTATACACCCGGACTATGAGAACTACCATCAGGAACTGGGCAGACTGAAGGCTGAAGGATTTAAGGGAATCAAGATCCATCCGCCTTATCAGGGAATCCCGCTGGATGATATTCGTTATCTGCGCATCCTTGACAGGGCAGCGCAGCTCGGCCTGATCGTACTGACCCACGCGGGAGAAGACATCGGCTTTCCGGGTGTATATAACTGCACGCCGCTCATGTGCCGCCATGTGATCGAACAGATCGGCCCCTTCTCTTTTGTTCTCGCCCATATGGGCGGCTGGAATAACTGGGATGAAGCCAGGCAGCTCCTGCCCGGCACAGGTGTATATCTGGACACATCATTCGCGACAGGCGTCCTTCATTCGACGAAGGACAGGTACTGGGATCATCAGAATGCCCGTATGCTGACGAAGGATGAGTTTATGGAGATGATCGGCCTGTTCGGGGCGGATCACATTCTTTTCGGAACGGACAGCCCCTGGGATGACCAGGCTAAGACGCTGGCATACATGCGCAGCCTGCCGCTGGCGGATAAGGAGCGGGATCTAATTCTCGGGAAGAATGCGGAGAGACTGCTTGGGGTATGATCTCAGGTAAGTTCAGGTTGGATTCCGGACGGCATGGGTGTTAGAAAATGGTGGATGCAGAGCGGGTGTGATATTCGACACTCGAACGGCGCCCACTCCGGCAAGCCACCGTCTAACTGCGACCAAGGGGGCCGAAGCATTCGCCGAACGATACGCTCATACTTCGCCCCCCTGGTCTTCGTAAGCCGCCGTCTTGCTCTTCGGTTCCTGCGCATGTTCTCGTTTACGAATTCACACGCCGCTCTGCTGCCTCAGTTTAGAAACGCATGCCTGTCCGGGAATATCAACCGGGAACTTATGAGGGGCAGTCAGTAATTTGATAAGCGGGAAGTATATTAACCTTGATAACAAGATTAGCCTCAGACAAGGCGGCTGTTCAAATGAGTGTTTCCGGCTGCTGTTCCCGGACTGGCAGAAAAGATCATATATGTACACAAAAAGCTGCGCCAGGCCCCCATAATCAGTCATTCCGGCGAATATGTAAGATTTTTCTCTGCCGTCCGGGAAACCAGCCAAAACTCACGAAAAGAATCTTTGAAGAAAGCGCCAGGGTTTATCCCTGGCGCTTTCTGAGAATGTCTGATGCTGTTTGTTCAGATCTGCGCGATATCTTCCTGCGTCATGATCTTCAGCCCCTTGCCGGTCAGCTTTGCTTCCGCGGCCTTTGTATCTGCCACGCGGAAGATCATGTACGCATGCTTCGTATCTTTTCCGCCGATGAAGGCATACATGTATTCAATGTTGACCTGGGCGTCGGAGAAGATGTGGAGAAGCTTGTCAAGTCCGCCGGGTTCATCCGGAACAGCTACGGCCAGAACGGAAGTCAGGCTTGCGACAAAGTCAGCTTCTTTGAGGATGTTGACAGCGGTATAGGCATCGTCTACAACCAGGCGTGCAATACCGAAGTCCTTGGTCTCAGCAACTGACAGGGCACGCATATCCACATTGTGCGCCGCGAGTACGCTGGTCATCTGCTGGAGTTTTCCGGGCCTGTTTTCCAGAAATACGGAAATCTGTTTGATACTCATTTTGAACCTCCCGTCTCTAAAAAGACAACTGTCAGATCTTCCTGTTATCGATTACACGTACAGCCTTGCCTTCACTTCTGGTGATGGTCTTCGGCGCGACGAGCGTAACTTTGGCTTTGATGCCGAGCATGGATTTGAGTCCGTCGACGAGGTTCTTCTGGCGCTCCTCGATCTCACCCAGGTTATCCGTGAACATCTCGGGTGTCATCTCGACCTGGACATCCAGCGTATCCGTATTGTTGACACGGCCGACAATGATCTGGTAGTTGGCTGCGTAGCCGTGGTTGAGCAGGACCGTCTCGATCTGGCTCGGGAATACATTGACGCCTCGGATGATCAGCATATCATCGGTACGTCCTTTCGGTTTGGCCATACGGACATGCGTACGCCCGCAGGAACATTTTTCATATGTCAGCCGGCAGATGTCGCGGGTGCGATAGCGCAGCAGCGGGAAAGCTTCCTTATCCAGGGCGGTGAAGACCAGCTCACCCTGAACGCCTTCCGGGAGGACCTCACCGGTATCTGGATCAATGATCTCGGGAATGAAGTGATCCTCGTTGACGTGCATGCCCTGCTGGGCGGAACACTCAAATGAAACACCGGGGCCGGAAAGCTCGGTAAGGCCGTAAATGTCATATGCCTTGATTCCCATGGTGTTCTGGATGTCCTGACGCATTTCCTCGCTCCAGGCTTCCGCGCCGAAGATACCCGCTTTGAGAGGAATGTCATCGGGTCCGAGACCCATTTCCTTCATGCGCTCACCGAGGTAGGCAGCGTAGCTGGGCGTACAGCACAGGATGGTGGTGCTGAGGTCATTGATGAACATGATCTGACGGTCCGTGTTGCCGGAACTGGTCGGGACGGTCAGGCAGCCGACCTTATGGGAGCCGCCGTTCAGACCGGGACCGCCGGTGAACAGGCCGTAGCCGTAGGAAACCTGGCAGACATCCTCATTTGTACCGCCTGCCGCTGTGATTGCCCTTGCGCAGCAGTCTTCCCAGAGATCGATATCATGCTGTGTATAGAATGCAACAACGCGCTTGCCGGTTGTTCCGGAGGTGGACTGGATCCTTACACAGTCCTTAAGGGGAACACCCACCAGCCCATAGGGATAGGCCTCCCTCAGATCCGCCTTGGACAGGAACGGAAGTTTGTGAAGATCGTCAACTGATTTGATGTCGTCCGGTGTGACACCGGCTTCCTCCATTTTTTTCCGGTAGTAGGGCACATTATCCCAGACATGCTTTACCTGCTTCACCAGTTTTTCATTCTGGATCTGCCGGATCTCTTCCCGCGATGCGCATTCGATTTCTTCCTGATAGTATCTTTCCATATACGAAACCTTTCCTGAAACATAGTATTGGTGTTGCATTGTGCCGCTTTCAGGGAGCGGACTTAAGCATTTTTTCCGAGAGAAAATGCCTTTTTATTCATCTCGAGGAATCTGGCCGGGACATTGGCTTCAAGCGAGGCCATCCAGGCTTCTTCCGGAAGATCAAAATAGTGGGAGAGTCTGCCAAGCAGAACAATATTGACAGCTTTGGATGAGCCGGCCTGTTCTGCGAGACTCAGGCAGTCCAGCGCATCCACCTTCGCGCCGGTGTTTTTTAATTTCGCGACAAGATCCTGAGGATATTCCGCCGCGCCGGTAATGACAGGCATCGGATCGATCTGCTGGGTATTGGTGACGATCACGCCGTCCTTCTTCAGGTACGGAAGCCATCTGGCAGCTTCCAGAATCTCAAAGGAGACGATGTAGTCGGCTTCACCCCTGTCGATGACGGGAGAAGCGACCGTGTCGCCGTAACGAACATAGGTGACGACGCTGCCGCCGCGCTGGGACATGCCATGGACTTCGGAGACTTTCACATCATAGCCCTGGCTGAGGAGAAGGTGGCCGAGAAGCTTGCTGGCAAGGAGCGAACCCTGTCCGCCGACACCGACGATCATGATATTCTTTGTATTCATTGTCATGCCTCTCCTTCCTTTGCTGTTGATTCAAACGAGCTGAATTTGCACAGCTGTGAGCAGACGCCGCAGCCGACACAGAGCGTGTTGTCTACAACAGCCATTTTTTTGTCCGGATCATCCGGGCGAGCCTTCATGGAGATCGCCGGACAGCCGATGCGCATACAGGATTTGCAGCCGGTGCATTTGTCCGGGTTCACGCTGAGGGGCGCTTTGTGCTTCACATATTTGAGAAGGGCGCAGGGACGTCTGGAGATAATGACGGACGGTGCCTGCGCAGCCAGTTCTTCTTTCAGGACCGCGTCGCACTGTGCCAGGTCATAGGGGTCGACAACGCGCACACGCTCAAATCCCATGGCGCGGCACAGGGCTTCCAGATCGATCTTTCCGGCCGGATCGCCCTTGATATTATAACCGGTGGTGGGATTCTGCTGATGACCTGTCATGCCGGTAATGGAGTTATCCACGATGATGATCGTTGAATTGGACTGGTTGTACGCGACGTTGGCCAGGCCGGTCATGCCGGAATGCATGAATGTCGAATCACCGATGACGGCTACCGTTTTTCCTTCACTTTCCTCTTTGCGCACCTTGTTGAAACCGTGGAGCGCGCCGATCGAAGCACCCATGCAGAGGGTCATCTCGATCGCGCCCAGAGGCGGAACCGCGCCAAGCGTATAGCAGCCGATATCACCCAGGACGGTGCATTTATTCTTTTTCAGGGTGTAGAACATGCCTCTGTGAGGACATCCCGCGCACATGACAGGCGGGCGGGCAGGGATGGTTTCATCCAGCTGATAGCAGTCCGCCGTGTCCTTCCCGAAGGCTTTGGCAATGAGCGTCTGGGAAAACTCATCGATCATCGGGAGCATGTCTTTGCCCGAGACTTCCAGACCCAGAGAGCGCACATGGTTTTCAATGATGGGATCCAGTTCCTCTACAACGACCAGTTTTTCCACTTTTGAGGCAAAGCCGCGGATCAGATCCACGGGAAGAGGATTGGTCATGCCGAGCTTGAGGATGCTGGCGTCTTTTCCGAAGACTTCCCTGACATACTGGTAGGAGGTGGAAGCGGTAATGATGCCAAGCTTCGTATCACCCATCTCGATCCGGTTGAGGGGTGAGGTCTCCGCGTAAGCGATCAGGTCCTTCGTGCGCTGTTCCACGATAGGATGACGCTTTTTGGCATTGCCGGGCATCATGACATATTTGGCAATATTCTTCTCATAGGGTTTGTCCGGAACGAAGCGGCTGCCGGTCTCCACCACGGACTGGGAGTGCGCCACCCTGGTGCACATCTTGATCAGTACGGGGGTGTCAAACTGCTCGGAAATCTCATAGGCCAGTTTGGTGTATTCAAGCGCTTCCTTTGAATCGGACGGCTCGATCATGGGTACCTTTGCCGCAATGGCATGGTGCCTGGAATCCTGTTCGTTCTGGGATGAATGCATGCCCGCATCGTCCGCTACCGCAATGACCATGCCTGCGTTAACGCCGGTGTATGACATGGTGTAAAGGGGATCAGCCGCTACATTCAGTCCTACATGTTTCTGCGCGCAGAAAGCGCGGCGGCCTGCAAGAGAAGCGCCGAAAGCCGATTCCATGGCTACCTTCTCGTTGGGAGCCCACTCGCAGTAGATCTCATCATATTTTGCGGCCTCTTCGGTGATCTCGGTACTGGGGGTACCCGGATAACTGGAAATGAAGCATACGCCTGCCTCATACAGTCCCCTGGCAACCGCCTTGTTGCCGAGCATAAGCTGCCTGGTTGTTTTGTCTGCCATTCTTTTTACCTCCATTTACGTGGATCCGGCAGGAGACGGCTGGAAATGCTTCATTTTCCGGTCATTCCGTGGCTTCCCGTCCGAATCATCCTTATTAGTATAATGGAAGATCAGATAAAATCAAGACTTTTTTGCATTAAAGCGCTAAATAATTTCGGGAAACACCATTCAACGGAAATGATATGTCTGTTCCGAAGTCTGTGGAATGGTTTCAATTATCCCGTCTGCGGGCTTGACTTTTATGGAAAAAGACTGTATCCTGCTTTAGTGGTTTAAATCGACAAACAGGAGGAACAATCGCTATGCCCATTACAGACCTGCTGGAGAGGAACAGCAAATTGTATGGCCCGGAAGTCGCCCTGGTAGAGATCAACCCTGAGATCAGGGAGGAACAGCGGGTGACCTGGAAAGAGTATGAACTCATTCAGCCCACATCAACGACCTATTACAGAAGACAGATCACCTGGTCTGTTTTTGATGAGAAGGCTAACCGCGTGGCCAATATGCTGATGGAGCGCGGAATAAAAAAAGGACAGAAGTGCGCGATCCTGCTGATGAACTGTCTGGAATGGCTTCCGATCTATTTCGGAATCCTCAAGGCAGGTGCGATTGCGGTGCCGCTGAACTTCCGTTTCACAGCGGATGAGATCGAATACTGTCTCCAGGCATCTGATTCAGACGTGCTTTTCTACGGACCGGAATTCATCGGCCGTATCGAGGATATTGCCTCCAAGCTGAAAAACAATATGCTGCTCTTCTATGTGGGAGACCAGTGTCCCTCCTACGCGGATGACTACTACAGGCAGGTCTCCAACGCTTCATCAACGGCACCGCTCGTGCTGGTGGAGGATACGGACTATGCAGCCATCTATTTCTCGTCCGGAACCACCGGATTCCCGAAAGCGATCCTGCACAACCATACGGCGCTGATGCAGTCTGCGCGGATGGAGGCGATCCATCACGAGACGAAGAAGGAAGACAACTTCCTGTGTATCCCCCCGCTGTATCACACCGGCGCGAAAATGCACTGGTTCGGCTCGCTTTACACCGGGAGCAGGGCTGTTCTTCTGAAGGGCAACAAGCCGGAAGCGATCTTCCGCGCGGTCTCCGAAGAGCAGTGCACCATCGTATGGCTGCTGGTTCCCTGGGCGCAGGACATCCTTGCGGCGCTTGATTCCGGCAAGCTCAGGCTGGAAGACTACAAGCTCAGCCAGTGGCGGCTGATGCACATCGGTGCGCAGCCCATTCCGCCCAGCCTGATCAGACGGTGGCTGCAGTACTTCCCGCATCACAAGTACGACACCAACTATGGTCTGTCCGAGTCCACCGGCCCGGGCTGTGTGCACCTGGGACTTGAGAATGTCCGCAAGGTCGGCGCCATCGGTATTCCCGGCTTCGGATGGAAGACGAAGATCGTGGATGAAGACAATGTTCCGGTTAAGCAGGGTGAAGTCGGTGAACTTTGCGTGAAGGGTCCCGGCGTTATGCTGGAATACTACAAGAACCCCGAAGCGACTGCCGAGGTCCTCAAAGAAGGCTGGCTGCATACCGGCGACATGGCCAGACAGGACGAAGAGGGATTTATCTTCCTGGTAGACCGCAAGAAGGATGTGATCATCTCCGGCGGTGAGAACCTGTATCCCGTGCAGATCGAAAGCTTCCTGAACGCCCATCCGAAGATTCACGATGTGGCGGTCATCGGCCTTCCGGATCCGCGTCTGGGTGAGATCGCCGCGGCGATCATCCAGGTTAAGGAAGGTATGGAACTGACGGAAGAGGAAGTGAACCGGTTCTGCGTGGATCTTCCCAGATACAAGCGCCCCAGAAAACTGATCTTTGCCGAAGTGATCCGCAATGCGACCGGCAAGATCGACAAGCCGAAGCTGCGTGAGATCTACTGCGGCGAGCGGCTGGTGGAAAAACAGAATCAGTCATGATGAAATACGTGAACAGCCGGCAGGGAGACCTGCCGGCTTTATTGTGGCTAAGGAAACTGCTCGTTTCCTTAGCCACAAAACGCTCCGCGAGGATGCGCACTCGCACGTAAGGAAGATGTCGCTGCGCGACCGTGCTCGGCGCGCAAAGTCCAGCTGCGCTCCCCTCATGATTGAGGGGATTGGGGGAGCTGAAGTCCGCTTGCGGACTTTATTCCTGAATACTCTTTTTGCGGAAAACTCTTTTTGCCATTATCGCCGCTTTCCTGTATAATGCAATGCGTAGGGAGCGGACTGACTAACGAAAAAGATCATGCAGCACAGAACCGGAATCGAAGACTATTATATCATCAAGAATAACAAGAAGCTCAGATATGGGTACACCACAGGCTCCTGCGCGGCCGCGGCTGCGAAAGGAGCCGCGATTATGCTGCTTTCTGGCAGTGAGCTGCATCATGTCCGCCTGATGACGCCTAAAGGAATCGAGCTGGATCTTCTGCTGCACTGCCCGATGGCGGATCTGCGGGAAGAAGACCTTCAGGATCTGCCTGAGAAAGCGGATCTTCAGGAAAATGCCAGTCCCCTGGATGGGTATACTTCTCCTTCCGAGCGGTACAGCATGACCTGTGCTGTCCAAAAGGACGGCGGGGATGATCCGGACGCGACGAACGGGATCCTTGTGTATGCGTCGGTCTTCAGAACCGATACGGGAAAGATCGAGATCGACGGCGGTCCCGGTGTCGGGCGGGTGACGAGGAACGGCATGCAGCAGCCGGTCGGAGCAGCAGCCATCAATCCCGTTCCCCTGCAGATGATCAAAAGCGAAGTGGAACAGGTCTGCGCGGATTTTGAATACGAAAAGGGTCTGAAGGTCGTGATCTCGATTCCGGAAGGTGAGGCGATCGCAGGGAAGACGTTCAATCCCCGTCTGGGAATCGAGGGAGGCATATCCGTGCTCGGGACCAGCGGGATCGTTGTGCCCATGAGCGAATCAGCGCTGATCGCCAGTATCGAGCTGGAAATGAAGATGCTGATCAGCAAAGGCTATGAGTATCTGATCGTCACACCCGGCAATTACGGGGAGACTTTTACAAAAAACGAGATGACGATCGATCTGTCATCTTCCATGAAGTGCAGCAATTATGTGGGAGAAACGCTGGATATGGCGGTGAACCTCGGTGTGAAGGGCATTCTTTTTGTGGCGCACATCGGGAAGTTTATCAAGGTCGCCGGAGGCATCATGAACACCCACTCCCGGGACGCGGACTGCAGGGCGGAGCTGATGGCTGCCTTCGCTCTTAAGGCCGGGGCGGACCGTGATACGGCGATGCGGATCCTCGGATCCATCACGACAGATGAGGCGCTTGAGATCATGGAGGAGGCCGGTGTACGGAAAAAGGCCATGGAGCTGGCTGCCGGGAAGATCCGTTATTATCTGCAGCACAGGGTGGGAGAGGCGATCCCGACCGAGGCGGTGCTTTTTTCCGGCTCTTTCGGATATCTGACACAGACATCCGGAGCAGAGGGAATGATCAGACGACTTCAGAATGGATTACAGAACAGACAGGAGGAGCAGATATGATACATTTTGTCGGCGCAGGATCGGGTGCGGCGGACCTGATCACGCTGCGGGGAATGAACCTGATCAGGGAAGCGGATGTTGTTATTTACGCGGGTTCTCTAGTCAACCCGCAGCTGCTTGATTATGCCGGAAAGAACTGTGAGATCTTTAACAGCGCGAAGATGACGCTGGAGGAAGTCCTTGACGTCATGTACCGGGCAGAGAGCGAAGGGAAGACGACCGTGCGGCTGCATACAGGAGATCCCTGCCTGTACGGCGCGATCCGGGAGCAGATGGATGAGCTGGACCGGAAGGGAATCACCTATGACTATACACCCGGAGTCAGCTCCTTCTGCGGCGCTGCATCCGCATTAAATCTGGAATATACACTGCCGGATGTCTCCCAGAGCGTCATCATCACGCGGATGGCCGGGAGGACGCCGGTTCCCGAAAGGGAATCCATCGAATCATTTGCCGCTCATCATGCAACGATGGTCATTTTCCTGAGTACGGGAATGCTGGAGGAGCTTTCAGCCAGACTGATCGAAGGCGGGTATGAGCCGGAGACGCCGGCTGCGCTGGTCTATAAGGCGACATGGCCGGATGAAGAGGCATATGTGTGCACGGTTGCGACGCTTGCAAAGACGGCAAAAGAGCACGGGATCACAAAGACTGCCCTGACCATAGTCGGGGACAGTGTGGGGCACAGCCGCTATGAGCGCAGCAAGCTGTATGATCCGGGATTTACGACCGAGTTCAGGGAAGCAAGCCGATGAAAGAGAATGTTGCCATCATCTGCTTTACAGGCCGCGGCTGCGCGACGGCATCCAGGATCAGGGAGATTCTGGGGAAAGGTTCCGTCTGGGTGAAGATGAAAGCGGACCGGTCTTTTCGTGACGTACAGCCTCTGGAAGGGAAACTGTCCGACTGGACAGGAGAACGGTTTAAAGACAGTGACCTGATCATCTTTGTCGGAGCCACGGGTATTGCAGTCAGGAGCATCGCTCCTTATCTTCAGAGTAAGAAGACGGATCCGGCCGTTCTGTGCGTGGATGAAGCCGGGACTTTTGTGATCTCTCTGGTCTCCGGACATATCGGCGGAGCCAACCGGGAAGCAGAACGGCTTGCGAAAGAACTCGGCGCCGTTCCGGTCATCACGACCGCCACGGATCTGAACGGGAAGTTTGCCGTAGACGTATTTGCCGCGGACAACGGTCTTTTTATATCCGATCTGTCACTCGCAAAGTATATTTCCGCCGTCATTCTGGACGGAGACAGGATTCCGGTCCGGAGTGAATTCCCGATGGTCGGTGAGCTGCCGGAGGAACTGTTCTATGCCGGACAGGCGGATCAGAAAGAACAGGAACATCTGAGTCTTCAGATCGGGATCCATGATTACGGAATGAGGAATACACTGTACCTGGTTCCGGATATAGTCACTGTCGGTGTCGGCTGCAGAAAAGATAAGGAACCGGAAGAACTTCTGCGCTTTATCAACCGGCTGCTCGAGAAGAACCGGATCCATCCGGCTGCCGTGGAACAGATCGCAACCATCGACATCAAACGGGACGAACCGGCTGTTCAGGCGGCGGCATCACACTTCGGCGTGAAGCTGCGGACATTTGACGCGCAGACGCTTCGAAGCTGTCCGGGAGATTTTACGGCATCGGAGTTTGTGAACAGGACAGTGGGTGTTGACAATGTCTGCGAACGCAGTGCAGTGCTTGGAGCCATGGAAATGGAAAAGGAGTGGGACCGGTCTGAACAGCCCGGTCAGATCGAACTGATTGTGAAGAAGACAGCGTCTGACGGCATGACTGTCGCAATGGCGGTGAGAAAATGGAGGGCATACCTTTGAAAAAGATCATTGTGGCCGGGATAGGACCCGGATCATACGAACAGATGACGATCAAAGCGGTCAGAGCGCTTGAAGACTGCGACGTCATCATCGGATATACAGTCTATGTTGACCTGGTCAAAGAACATTTTCCGGATAAAGAACTGATGACGACGCCGATGCGCGGTGAGGAGAAGCGCTGTGAACTGGCCTTTGCGGAAGCTGAAAAGGGGAAAACGGTCGTCATGGTCTGCAGCGGGGATGCCGGCGTATACGGAATGTCCGGCCTGATCCTGGAAATGGGGCATTTTCATCCCGACGTTCAGATCGAGATCATCCCCGGCGTGACCGCTGCCTTAAGCGGCAGTGCTGTTCTCGGCGCGCCGCTGATCCACGACTTCTGTCTGATCAGCCTCAGCGATCTGCTCACACCCTGGAGCAGAATCGAAAAGAGGCTTCTGCTGGCATCGGAAGCGGACATGTCCATCTGCCTGTATAACCCGTCCAGTCACAAGAGAAAGGATTATCTGCGCAGGGCCTGTGACATCATGATGCAGCATAAATCCCCGGAGACAGTCTGCGGGATCGTGAACAACATCGGCCGGGAGGGTGAGAGCTTCCGGATCATGACGCTGAAGGAGCTTCGGGATACGGAAGTGGACATGTTTACAACCGTCTTTATCGGCAATTCCCAGACCAGGGAACTGGATGGACACATGGTTACGCCCCGCGGGTACCGTTCCGAGAGGAATGCGTCAACGGAAGAGTGAAGACTGGAGAGTTGAGAGTTGAGCCTGGCGGGCGTGGAGATTAAAGAGACGGGAGTGGAGTGATCAGTATGACCTGCAGAGTGCTTATCTTTGCCGGGACGACGGAGGGGCGCCGCCTGGCAGAATATCTGGAAGAGAAAAAGATGCCGGCGCATATCTGTGTGGCGACCGAATACGGCCAGGAACTGATTCTGGACAAGACCGGTATTCACACGGTTCACGCAGGACGGCTGAAGACGGAGGAGATGGCTGCGCTGATGCGGGAAAACGCGATCACGCATGTGGTGGACGCGACGCATCCCTATGCTGTGGAGGTGACCGAAAACATCAGGAAAGCCGCAGAGCAGTCGGAAGCGGTCTATATCCGGCTGCTCAGGGAGGAAACCTCCGGAATCGCGCTGAATGAGACTGCCTGGATCCAGGTCGGCTCTGTGCAGGAAGCGGTCGACTTCCTGAAGGATCACCCCGG
>JAGCAV010000280.1 GCA_017652545.1 Lachnospiraceae bacterium | reverse complement strand
CGGATCTCGTCCGCGATGATCTGCTGTTCGATCCGGAAGCGCAGGATTTCCTTTTTATTGGCCGGGCGCACTTTCTTCATGCCGCAGTCCGGGCACGTAAGGGGAATCAGCGGGTAACGGAACGTGTAACGGCAGTGTTCACAGGTACAGATCTTCATGTTTGATTTCCTCCGTTTTACAGCTGCAGGATTCTGCGGAAGCAGGGCAGGATCCTGTGCGAGCAGCAACTTGCATATTATACGAAAGATATAAGAGAATAATACGGCATATTGCGAAAGATGTCAATACGAAACATGAAACATACGCATGCTTTACGCATGTCCTGAAGATATAATAACTGACAAGGTGTCTAAAAATACTGCCAGCTGGGGAGGTTTCATAATGGATGGATCTTTACTGACAAGATGGGGTAAAAATACAGATGTTGAACATACCCTTGAGGAATATCCGAGACCGGGGCTTAAGAGGAACAGTTATATCTGCCTGAACGGGCTCTGGGATTATGCTTTTACGGATACGCAGGACGTTCCGGAACGGTACGAAGGGAAGATCCTGGTGCCGTTCTCGCCGGAGGCGCCGCTCTCGGGCGTGAACAGGATCCTTCAGCCCGACCAGATCCTTCATTATTCGAGGACATTTCCATACCGGCGCGTGAAGGCCCGCAGCCGGCTGCTCCTGCATTTCGGGGCCGTGGACTGCAGCTGCGCCGTGTATGTGAACCGGAGAGAAGCGGGAAGACATACGGGCGGATACCTGCCGTTCTGCCTGGACATCACGGAACTGGTGCAGGAAGGGGACAATCTTCTGCAGGTCATCGTCCGGGATCCTTCCGATACATCGTACCATGCAAAGGGAAAGCAGTCCCTTGAACGGGGAGGGATGTGGTACACGCCCCAGAGCGGGATCTGGCAGACCGTGTGGATGGAGGAAGTCCCGGACCGGTATATCACCGGGCTGAAACTGGATCCGGATCTTGACGGAAGTGCCATCCGGGTCAGGGTCATGATGAACAGCCGGGAAAAGCTTCCCGTCAGGATCGGCATCCGGCTGCGGGGAGAACAGATCCTTCAGGCGGAGGGAATAACAGGACGCACCTGCACGATCCACCTCCCGTCGTTTATTCCATGGTCGCCGGAAGAACCGGTGCTCTACGACCTTACTGTCCGGGCGGGGGAGGATGAGGTATCCTCCTACTTTGCCATGCGGAAAATATCCATGGAAAAGGACGGGAAGGGGATCCTGCGCCTGTTCCTGAACAACCGGCCATATTATCAGAACGGCGTCCTCGACCAGGGCTATTATCCGGACGGCCTGTATACGGCTCCGTCTGATGAGGCCATGGAGAATGATATTCTCCAGATGAAAGCCCTTGGCTTCAACATGCTCCGGAAACATATCAAGATCGAACCGGAGCGGTGGTATTATCACTGTGACCGCCTTGGCATGCTGGTCTGGCAGGACATGGTCTGCGGAGGTGGCAGATACAGGGGATGGTTCGTAACGACCATGCCCAATGTGCTGCCTGTGACCGGACGGCTGTTTCGCGATACGCACCGCCGGCTCTTCTCCAGGGAAAATGCTGACGGGCGGAGAGAATTCCTGAATGAAGTGAAGGAGACCGTCCGCCATCTGTACAACTATCCGTCCGTTGTTCTGTGGGTGCCCTTCAACGAGGGCTGGGGGCAGTTTGACGCCGGCAGGGTGACGGCGCTGATCAGGCGTCTGGACCCGTCAAGACTGGTGGATGAGGCCAGCGGCTGGTTCGACCAGGGCGGAGGGGACCTGTACAGCATTCACAATTATTTCCGGATACTGAAGGTCAGGCCTGAGAGAAACAGGTGCGTGGCCCTGACAGAATTCGGCGGATATTCCTGGCACATGCCGGATCACAGCTGGGGCCGGGATGAGTACGGCTACAGGAAATATCATTCCCGGGAAGAACTGACCGGGGTGATCGGGAAGCTCTGGAAGCGCGACCTGCTCCCGAATATAAGGAAGGGCCTCAGTGCTTCGGTCTACACACAGGTGTCTGATGTTGAGGATGAGACGAACGGCCTGCTGACCTATGACCGGGAGGAAGTCAAGGTCGATGCCGGCAGGATCGCACAGATCAACCGGCAGGTCCGGGATGCTTTTGAGGAAGCGGTACATGGAGGGGAGTCATATGGCAGCAGAAGCTGAAAAGAGAAAAGAGGCACTGGTTGCCTGCTCTGATCCGGTCTCAGAGCGGAGGCTGCCGGAGATGGACAGGATCGCAGATATCCTCCGGGAAGAAGGGCTGGAGGTCGTCCTGCCGCGGCCGTTTTTTGAACTGCGGTCCGAGGATCCGGTCCTGAAGGCGGAAAGCCTGATGGATTGTTTTCGGATTCCCGGCATGGAATGGATCTTTGATGTTTCCGGGGGCGATCTGGCCAATGGCGTGCTGCCCCTGCTGGATTATGACGTGATCAGAAAGAGCAGGGCCGTGTTCTGCGGTTTCAGTGACCTGACGACCGTGATCACTGCAGTGATCGCAAAGACGGGGAGGCCGGCGGTGAATTATCAGATCCGGAATATCCTGTATGATCATGCGGATGAGCAGCTCGGTTTTTTGCGGGAGAAGATCCTGCCCGGAAAGATATCAACGGACGATCTTGCCTGTCATTTCCTGCGCGGCGGGCGCATGAAGGGAAAGATCCTGGGAGGGAACATACGCTGTTTCCTGAAACTGGCAGGAACGCCTTTCTGGCCGGACCTGACCGGGAACATCCTTCTGCTGGAATCCATGGGCGGCGGGGTATACCAGATCCAAACGGCACTGGAGCAGTATAAACAGATGGGGGTCTTTGATCAGATCAGCGGCATCCTTCTGGGGACATTTTCCAAAATGGAGGCTGAAGATCTGCAGCCGTCCGCTGCTGAACTGGTCATGCAGATGATCCCGGAAGACCTGCCGGTCGCATGTACCCGGTATGTCGGACATTACCCGGATGCCAGGGCTGTTGTGCTGGGGCAGGAAACAGAGCTGGCAGCTGAATGACAGCCCGGTATGCGGGATCAGTGATGATCGGGGGTCAGCGCTTATGTCCTCCGATCTGATTGTTCCGCTCCATGGTCGTGGCGGCTTTCATCAGATTCATGCCTTTTACGACCGCGTTTGAGCCATAGCGTTTCCGCACGGAGAGCATGGCTTCCTGGACCCGCCGTTCCTTATCCAGCGCCTCATAATCTGTGAAAAGATTCATCTGAAAGGTCGCGTCGTCGATCCTGGTGTCGCACGCATTGATTCCGAGCCTTCTGTACAGGAGGCGGTGGTCGGTCTTTGCATCGAACTGGGATAAAAGGGCGGCGGTGATGGCCCTGACAGAGTTTGTCGGCTCTTTCAGGCGGGCTGTTCCGTTGCTGTGGACCGGATGCAGCCGCCCGTAGAAATCGATGACGACCGGCCCGTCGTACCAGGGACATGCTTCAAGACTCTTGTAATCGTAGCTGACCCACCAGGTAAAGCAGCGGGAGACCAGGTGCTTTAAGACCATGCTGCTGCAGAGGACATCGGCCATTTCCGTAAATACCAGCCGGGCCTCCTCGTATGTATACGGCCTGGGAAGCACCTGCCCGTTGGAGAGAGAATGACTGCCGGTATGGTAATGCTTGATGTCGTGCATGGTGACGGGCTCGATGCCCCAGGCGTGGTCGATCAGGATCTCGCCGTCGATGCCGAAGGTCTTGTAGAAAAACTCCTCGTCATATGTGCTGCGGTACGCCACATCCCCCATGGTGAACATGTAATTGCTCTCCAGGCGGTGCGCCTTTCCCGGGCCGATCTGCCAGAAGTCTGTGAGCGGTCTGTGTTCCCAGAGGAGATACTTGTATGAATCCTCATTCAGCTCCGCGATCCGCACGCCGTCCCTGTCAGGCGGCGCTTTTTTTGCGGTTATGTCCATGGCGACCTTGGCGAGATACAGGTTGGTCCCGATCCCGACGGTGGCTGTGATCCCCGTTGTCTTCAGGACATCCCGGATCATGGTCATCGCCATGATGTGGGCCGGATGTCTGTGCTGCCGCCGGGCCTCCTCCTCATAGAAATGGAGATAGGGGGTGGCGTCTATGAAACTTTCATCAATGGAATAGACATGAATGTCCTCGGCAGCTGCATAGCGCAGCAGGATGGAATAGATCAGGGATGATACCCGCTCATATTCCGCCATGCGCGGCGTGGCCGTATAGTAGAGGACCCGGGTATGATGCAGTCTTTCATACCGGCTGATTGCCTGTTTCGCTTCAAAAAGACGGGGCCTGGAAGGGACCCCGATGGCCTTGAGCGCCGGCGAAACGGCCAGGCAGATGGTCTGGTCGGAGCGGGTCGGATCCGCTACGAGAAGGTTTGCCTTCAGCGGATCGATGCCTCTGGCGACGCATTCGACAGAAGCATAGAAGGACTTCATGTCAATGGCGATATATGATCCCGTCATAGGGCATCCGCCCGATCTTCGATTTTCCCGAGAAAACGCCGGGAAGGGGTAAACGGTACTTCGACCGGAAGTCCCGTTTTTTTCATTTCCACCAGTTTGATCGCGAGGAGATTGACATTGACGTTCAGGGTGGAAGCGATCGTAACGATGTCGGATCCGTCGCGCAGACCGTCCAGGACCCGGTCCTCGTCGATCAGGAGATTGGCGGCAAAGAGATTGGCCTCGTACTCTGTCATGCTTGTGATGTCGAACAGCTCCAGTTCCACAAGCTGCCGGGCTTTTGCTCCCTTTTCCGGCCGGAGCAGGTCCTTATGGAGCATAATGTGGCCCAGTTCATGGGCGCAGGCCATCCGCTGCATCTGTTCGCTCAGGTTCTCGTTGATGTGGATGGAATAGTTTCTCATGACGCACAGGCAGAACGCTTTCTGCCTTTTCATGCTGCGGAAATGGACAGGAATGTTCAGTTCCTTCGCGATCCGGAACGGGTCGTTCGTCCCGTGCTTTCTGATGAGGCTGCGCGGGAGTTCAAAAGCTTTGTCAGCCATCCGGGATCCTCCTTGCCATACCGGTCAGCCGTCATCGTCTTTCCGGTATTTCTTCGGTACATATTTGCGATTGTTCTTCTTGGCTTCCCAGTATGCTTCCTGGAGCGCCTGCATGACGGCATCCATATCTTCATCTTCCAGGCTGCCGCCCGCACACATGGCGGAGAAATCGGACACCAGATCCCAGGCCTGCTTTGCCGCATTGTGGCCGTACTCCTCATTGGCACGGATCACGAAGGATGCGTTCTCGTCCAGCAGGACATCTTCGCTGATGCCGAGGGCCCGGGCCAGGTGTGTGTATGTTTCGCGCTTTTTGGGCATTCTCGCACCGAGTTCGTAATTCTGCACGGTGCGCAGGGAGATGCCGCTCTCTCTGGCCAGGCTGCTCTGCGACATGCCTTTTGCGAGCCGGGCATTTTTGATCTTCTCACTGAAGTCCATGGTCATGATTCCTTTCATGCATCTTTCGCCTTGACAGGCAGACGGTCGGAACACCTGCTTACATTCGTAATATACGCAACATGTGTAAAGATCATACAACGAATCATGAAAGATGTCAATATGATCATGGTAACCCGCCAGGTGTCAGAAAATACTGCCAGTAAGAAGGACTATAAGGACTTCACGGAAAAATCTTTCCATGGTACAGTTATCTCTGAAGCTGTATCGGACTGACTTATGGAAAAGGGAGAAGAACAATATGGTGATCACAGGCACTGCGGCCAAAGCGGCAGACAGATATGCGATCGATGTACTGGGCATACCGTCCCTTGAACTGATGGAGAGGGCTTCTGCCTTTGTGGCGGAGCATATCATGAAGACCTGCCCGGGAAAGAGCGTGCTCATCATCTCCGGGATGGGGAACAACGGTGCGGACGGAATCTGCATCGGAAGGATGCTGAAGGAGAACGGGTCTGATCCCCTTGTCATCTGCTGCGGCAATGCGTGGAAAGGGACATGGGAATACTACCGGCAGCTGTCTGATTACCGCAGGATCGGCGGCAGGATCCTGCCTCAGGCAGAAGTGAAAGAGCGGCTGCCGGACGCCGATGTGCTGGTCGACGCGGTCTTCGGCATAGGTCTGAAGCGGGAAGTGGAGGGAGAATGCCGTGCCCTGATCGGCATGATGAACAGCCACAGGGGACTGAAGATCAGTGTGGATGTACCATCCGGCATCAATGCGGATACCGGTGAGAAGATGGGGATCTGTTTTGCTGCGGACATGACATTTACTTTCGGAAAAAACAAGACCGGCCTGATGACAGGAGCCGGTCCGGAAGCTTCAGGGGAAGTGACGGTGTGCGATATCGGGATACCGGAGGAGGTATATCAAAGATGAAGAAAATACGATGGGGACTTCTCGGAGCAGGTGTCCTGCTTGAAAGGTGGATGAAAGGCTTTGCGCAGGTGGAGGATGCGGAGATCGCCGCTGTGGCGTCGCGGACGCCGGAGACCGCAAAAAGGGTGGCCGGGCGTTTCGGGATCGCCGATGCCCTGACCTACGATGAGATCCTGAAACGGGATGACATTGACATGATGTACATTCCGGTTCCGCATACGGCGCATAAGGAGCTGGCGATCCGCGCCATGGAAGCGGGTTTCCCGGTCCTGGTGGAAAAACCGGCAGCCGTTACGGCCCGCGACTGGGAAGAGATGACAGCCTGCGCAGAAAAGAATCATGTTTTTCTGATGGAGGCGGTCTGGACGCGCTGTTTTCCGCTGATGCAGCAGGTGCTGGATGAGATCCGCGCCGGCGCCATCGGGGATGTGCGGCATGTGGAGGCGGCGTTTGCGTTCCGCGTCGGGGATGATTATCAGGGAAGGCTGACAGATCCGGCTCAGGCGGGCGGGGCGCTTCTGGATGTCGGGATCTACGGGCTTCATTTCGCAAAGTTCATCTATGAAAGGATGCCGCAGCGGATCCTTTCGCTGGCAGCCATGGATACGGACGGGCTCCGCCTGCAGGTGGATGAACAGAATGTCATGATCGGACAGTATGAGAACGGCGCCATGTTCACGGTGACCAGCGCGATCCG
>JAGCAV010000279.1 GCA_017652545.1 Lachnospiraceae bacterium | reverse complement strand
TGTGCGGGAAGCGACCACCCATCCCAAGGCGACCTGTGAGATCGACGGGATGATCGAAATGATTCAGACGCTGATCGACAAGGGTTTCGCCTCTGAGGTCAACGGGACTGTCTCTTTCAGAACCCGCAAGGACCCGCACTACGGCAAACTGTCCCACAAGAACCTGGACGATCTGCGAAGCGGCGGAAGGTCTTTGCTGGTCACGGGAGAGGATGAGAAGGAAGATCCGCTGGACTTCGTGCTCTGGAAACCCAAAAAGGAAGGAGAGCCCTTCTGGAAATCGCCCTGGAGCGACGGCCGTCCCGGCTGGCACATCGAATGTTCGGTCATGTCGAAAAAGTACCTGGGGTCAACGATCGACATTCACGCGGGCGGAGAGGACCTGGTCTTTCCGCATCATGAGAATGAGATCGCGCAGAGCGAATGCTGCAACGGCGTGGAGTTTGCCCATTACTGGCTGCACAATGCCTTTCTGAATATCGACAACCGCAAGATGAGCAAGTCCCTCGGGAACTTCTTCACCGTCCGCGATATTTCGGAAAAGTATGATCTGCAGGTGCTGCGCCTGTTCATGCTCAGCGCGCACTACAGGAGCCCCCTCAATTTTTCATCCGAGTTGATGGAGAGCGCAAAGGCTTCGCTGGAGAGGATCCGCAACGCGGTGGACAACCTGAACTTCCTGGAAAAGAATGCCCGGGAGGCTGACCTGAGGGATGAAGAGAAAGGGCTGACGGAGCAGATCGCGGATTTTGAGAAGCGCTTTGATGAGGCCATGGATGATGACATCAACACGGCCGATGCCATTTCTGTCGTATTCGAACTGGTCCGGTTTGCCAATGCCGGCACGTCAGAGAAGAGCAGCGCTGCGTTCGTGAAGGCACTGAAAGACGAGATCGTGAAACTCTGCGACATCCTGGGAATCATCGCCGAGCAGAAGGCGGAGGTCCTGGATGAGGATATTGAAAAGCTGATCGAAGAGCGTCAGGCCGCAAGAAAGGCGAAGAATTTTGCCAGGGCGGATGAGATCCGCGCGCAGCTGCTGGATATGGGGATCGAGCTTCTCGACACCAGAGAGGGCGTCAAGTGGAAGAGAGTATAAAAGATCCCGGGATGACCCAGTCCGTTCCCGCAGGAACGGGACCGGAGCGCAGGGAACCCTCTCTGGAGGAGAGCATCAGCCGCGCCTTTGAACTGCAGGAGAAGGACTGGACACAGTATTCCCCGCTGACACTGGCCTATATCGGAGACTGCGTCTACGATCTGGTGGTGAGGACGGTTCTGGTCAAGCGTGCGAACAGACCGACTGATCATCTGCACCGGGAGACGGCGCAGGTCGTGCGTGCAGTGGCGCAGTCGGAAGCCGCCAGACGGCTGCTGGAAGCGTTCACACCGCAGGAAATGGCGGTCTACCGGCGGGGAAAGAATGCAAGGCCTCACACGATGGCAAAGCATGCGACCAGAAAGGAATATCTTCAGGCAACAGGCCTGGAAGCCGTGCTGGGGTATCTGTACCTGGACGGACAGTATGAACGGGTCGTGCAGCTGGTGAAGATGGCAGCCGGCAGCGCCCTGTAAGAGGACATATGAGAAAAGAAAACAGCAAAGGCGGCGTCTCGAAAGTCATATTCGGCAAAAGGGACGGCTATTCCGCAGACAGAAAAACAGCCGGGACATACGAGCCGGAAAAAGAAAACAGCGATGCCGCGGAAACGGACATGACGGATGCGCCTGAGGAAAATGAGAATATCCTGGAAGGGCGGAATGCCGTCCTGGAGGCATTCCGGTCGGGCAGGCCGGTGGAGAAACTCTATGTGCAGGAGGGACTGAAGGATGGTCCGATTCTGAGCATCCTGAGGGAAGCGGCGAAACATCCGGATACCATTCTGAGCAGGGTTTCCAGGACAAGGCTGGACCAGATGAGTACCACCGGCAGGCATCAGGGGGTCATTGCGCACGCGGCGGCATTTGCCTACGCGGAGGTGGAGGACATCCTGAAAAAAGCCAGGGAGAGGGAGGAGGATCCCTTCATCTTCCTGCTGGACGGAATCGAAGATCCGCATAATCTTGGCGCGATCATCCGGACAGCCAACCAGGCAGGGGCACACGGTGTGATCATCCCCAGAAGGCGGTCGGCCGGCCTGACGAGTACGGCGGTGAGGGCTTCCGCCGGCGCGGTTCATTACACACCGGTCGCCAGAGTGACAAATCTGGGTACAGTGATCGGGGAACTTAAAAAAGAGGGCCTGTGGTTTGTGTGCGCGGATATGTCCGGAGAAGTGATGTACAGGCAGAACCTGACCGGCCCCATCGGCCTGGTGATCGGCAGCGAAGGGGAGGGCGTTTCCCGCCTTGTGAGAGAAAAATGTGATTTTACCGCATCCATCCCCATGTTCGGGGACATTGATTCGCTGAATGCCTCGGTGGCAGCCGGCGTACTTGCCTATGAGGTCGTCCGGCAGCGGATGAGCCTGATCGGCAGATAACAGAGATCCATTTTCACCTTGCTTATAAAGGAGGCAGTTATGAGTAAAGTACTGGTAGCTTATTTTTCACCGACACAGACGACCAGAAAGGTCGCACAGGAGATTGCCCGCCTGGAAGAGGGCGATCTGTTTGAGATCGTACCGGAGCAGCCTTATACGCCGGCGGATCTTGACTGGCGCGACACAACTTCCAGAAGCACTGTTGAGATGAACGATCCGAATGCCCGTCCGGCCATGGTCGGCAGGGTGGAAAACATGGAGGATTATGACACCGTTTTCATCGGTTTTCCGATCTGGTGGGGTCGTGAGCCCAGCGTTGTGGATACATTCCTCGATGCGCATGATCTGGCCGGAAAGATCATCATCCCCTTCTGCACCTCAGGCGGCAGCGGCATGGGCAATACCTCCGAGCGCATCAACAACCTGACCGGCCGGAAGGCAAAGGTCCTGGAAGGAAAGCGCTACGGCGGCACCGTTTCCATGGAAGATCTGAAGATCTGGATGGAAGATCTGGGAATGTGAATCGCGCCCGAAAGTGCTTGACAGAAGGAAAGCCTTGTGCTAACATATCGACTCGTAGCGGGTTTCCGCGACAAGCTGCTATAGCACAGTCGGTAGTGCGCATCCTTGGTAAGGATGAGGTCACCAGTTCGATTCTGGTTAGCAGCTTTTTTCATGCCCGGAAACAGGT
>JAGCAV010000278.1 GCA_017652545.1 Lachnospiraceae bacterium | reverse complement strand
TTTTGTGTACTGTGCGCTTTTCGGCGCCGGGAACAGGGATGTCACCCGCTGTTTCCGGCTGGCAGTCGGTCTCATCCTGCAGTGTCTGTTTCTTCAGGTCACCGGCTCTCTGCCGCTGTTTTTATGGATACCCTGCATGGGACTCGCTTTCGGCCTCATGTTTTTGTTCCTGTACTGGAACCTGCCGATGGATACCGCCAGTCTCCTGTATGTGACGAGCCGCGCGTTTGTCCTGGCGGAATTCATCGCTTCTGCGCACTGGCAGATCTATGCTGTCCTGGAAGAACTCGGCTACGGAGGGTTCTGGGTAAGGAACGTAAGCATGCTGGCGGTTTACGGCGCGCTGCTGTGGCTGGCGGCTCTGGTGGAGAAAAGACTGTGGAAGGGAAAAAGCCGGCCGGTCTGTACCTGGAGTGAAGTGCTGGCAGCGCTTCTGATCGCAGCAGCGGTTTTCGCCTTCAGCAACCTGGGGTTTCTGGTGGAACGGACTTCGATCGGCATCACCAGACTGGATGTCTTTAATACAAGGATGCTGGTGGATCTGGGGGGTCTTGCGATCATGTATGCCTACCAGCTCAGGATCAGCGGCCTGCAGGCGGAGAAGGAACTCGACGCGCTGCGGGTCAGTCTGCAGACACAGTACGGGACCTACCGGAATTACCAGGATATGCTGGAACTGATCAATATCAGGCTGCACGACCTGAAGCATCATACCCTGCTTCTTCGTTCCGAGACCGATCCTGAAAGGCGGGAGACGTATCTGAATGAAATGGAAAGGGAACTGACGGGACTGCAGGCTGCGCAGCAGACGGGGAGTCCGGTACTGGACATCATCCTTGCCGGAAAAAGCGCCAGGATGCAGAATATGCAGATCCAGTTCACCTGCGTCGCGGACGGAAGCCTTCTCCATGCACTTCACGTGACGGATATATGCACGATCTTCGGCAACGCCCTGGACAATGCCATTGAGCATGTGGCTCAGATCAGTGATCCAGAAAAACGCATCATCAGCATGACGCTGGCCAGACGCCGGGAGTTCATCTACATTGAAGTCAGTAATTACTGTGAAAAGCAGCTGAAGATGATAAACGGCCTTCCGGTTACCACGAAACAGGACGGCGGTCCGCATGGATATGGCCTTCGCAGCATGATCTATGCAGTCCGGAAATATGACGGGAACCTCACGCTGGAACAGAACGGTCACTTCATAGAAGTGAAGATCCTGATTCCTTTTCAGGACGGAAAAACGACAGTTTAGGACAGGAAAAAAATGAGGGGAAAAGTATGTGATATGATGATATATCACATACTTTTTTTGTTTTTGGGAAATCGTTCCGTGACAGGGTGTTCCCGTTAAAGGTCACAGGATCACAACGTTTTTGCAGAAGGAGGAGCATATGAAGCACAGGGAGCTCATTGAAAAACTGACGCTGGAAGAAAAAGCGGCACTCCTTGGCGGAAAGGGAGAGTGGGATTCGCGGGATATCCCAAGGCTGAACATCCCTTCCATGATCATGTCGGACGGTCCCCACGGGGTCAGGAGACAGGCAGGAGCCGGGGATCATCTGGGACTGAATGCCTCCCTTCCCGCCACCTGCTTTCCGACAGCGGCAACCATGGCAGGAAGCTGGGATGAAGCGATCGGGGAAGAGGTCGGCGCCGCACTCGGTGAAGAGGCAAAAGCACTCGGCGTGCAGGTCCTGCTCGGACCGGGCCTGAATATCAAGCGCAGCCCGCTGTGCGGCAGGAATTTTGAGTATTTTTCAGAGGATCCTTACCTGGCCGGCAAGATGGCGGCAGCCTATGTCAGGGGCATTCAGAGCCAGGGCGTTTTTGCCTGCGTCAAGCACTTTGCCGTCAACTCCCAGGAAGAGCGCCGTATGGCCATGAATGCGGTGGTGGACGAGAGGACTCTTCGGGAGATCTATCTGACAGGATTTGAGATCGCGGTCGAAGAGGGAAAGCCCGGCGCGCTGATGACTTCCTATAACCAGGTCAACGGTGAGTATGCCAATGAGAACATGCATCTGCTGAAGGAGATCCTTCGCGGAGAGTGGGGCTATGAAGGGTTTGTCGTTTCCGACTGGGGCGGGGCGAATGATCATGTCGCTGCCGTAAGAGCCGGGTCGGATCTGGAAATGCCGGCCCCGGGCCTGGGTTCCGCCAGAGAACTGGTGGAGGCTGTCAAGAACGGCACTCTTTCCGAGGATGACCTTGACGCACGGGTGGATGAGGTTCTGGAAGCGGTGCTGTACACAACAGGAATGGCGAAAAATGCACCGGATCATTTTGATGTGGAAGCCCATCACGCGCTGGCCCGGAAAGCCGCGGCAGACAGTGCGATCCTGCTGAAGAACGAGGAGCAGATCCTGCCGCTGAAGGAGGGAACAAAGGTTGCCGTGATCGGTGACTTTGCCTTTGAACCCAGATACCAGGGTGCCGGTTCCTCCGTGGTAAACGCGACAAAGCTGGAGATCATAGAGACCTGCATCAAAGAGGAGAAGGGACTGTCCGTGACCGGCATGTGCAGGGGTTATAAACGCAGCGGAGAACCGGATGAAGCGCTTCTGAATGAGGCGGTCAGGATTGCGGGGGATGCCGATGTGGTGCTGTATTTCTTCGGGCTGGATGAGATGAGCGAGTCGGAAGGCCTGGACCGTACACATATGCGGATCCCGGACGTTCAGGTCCAGGTGCTGGAAGCCATTGCCGGGGTGAACCCGAATGTGGTCGGCGTAATCAGCGCGGGTTCATCGATCGAGATGCCCTGGGACGGCTGCTGCAGGGCAATCCTGCACGCTTATCTGACAGGACAGGCCGGTGCCGGCGCCATCCTGGATCTGCTGACAGGAAGAGTCAATCCCTCCGGAAAACTGGCGGAGACATATCCGGAAAAATATTCGGATACACCTGCTTTCCCATATTATCCGGCAAAAGAACGGAATTCGGATTACAGGGAGAGCATTTACGTCGGATACCGGTATTTTGATACAGCCGGCATGAAGGTGAGATATCCCTTTGGTTTCGGTCTTTCCTATACGACCTTCCGGTATGATCACCTGGAGGTGACAGAAAAAGGCGTTTCCTTTGATGTCACGAACACCGGAAGCATGGATGGTGCCGAGATTGCACAGCTCTACGTCGGGCTGCCCGGTTCCGGTGTTTTCCGCGCGGCGAAAGAGCTTAAGGGCTTTGTCAAGGCTTTCCTGAAGGCAGGAGAGACAAAACGGCTTGAGATCCCGTTTGACACCCGGACCTTCCGCTACTGGAATGTCAGGACAAACGGCTGGGCGACGGAGGGCGGCACCTATACCGTTTCGGTGGGCAGCTCCAGCGCGGATATCCGCCTGAGCGGAACCATCACCCTGCAGGGCGATCAGGCACCTGCGCCATACAGTGAAGAAAAGGTCGGCTGCTACCGGGATGTACAGATCAAAGCGGTTCCGGACGAGGCATTTGAAGAACTGCTGGGCTATCCCGTTCCCGACGGGAACTGGGAAAGCTTCCTGACGGAAAATGATGCGATCTGCCAGCTGGGCAATGCAAAAAGCGGCCTTGCCAGAACCGCCTTCAGGATACTGGAAAAGAGAAAACAAAAGGCGGACCAGTCAGGAAAGCCTGATCTGAATACGCTCTTTATTTACAATATGCCCTTCCGTGCGATCGGAAAGATGACCGGAGGCGCGGTGGACGGGAAGATGGTCGAGGGTATGGTCGACATCGTCAACGGGCATTTCTTCCGCGGCGCGGGCAGCGTGATCGGCGGGTTCATAAAGAATAAGAGCGCAAATAAAAAATACGAAAAGATGCTTTCGGGAAAGGAGTAAACGGGTACATGAAAAACTGGATAGAAAGGCATCCGGATCTTTGGGAATTCATCAAGTTCAATATTCTGTCCAATGTGTCGACCATCGCGAGATTCGTCATGACCTGGATCGGAACGGCGATCCTGATCAACGGGATGAAGATCCTTTCCCCGTTCAAATTTCTGATCTTTGACTATACATCAGAAGGATCACACGGTCTGGGCGGGTTCCTGACTTTCCTGATCGCCGAGGTGGTAGCCCAGGCAGTCAATTTCTTTGTTCAGAAAACATGGGTGTTCAAATCC
>JAGCAV010000277.1 GCA_017652545.1 Lachnospiraceae bacterium | reverse complement strand
TCCCTACACCCGGGAGGGCTGGAATGAGACCGTCGGGTGGGGTGTCTCGCCGGAGTACTGCGATAAGGATGAAAACGGGCGTGACATCATCAGGATCAATGAAGCGCGGAAATACAAGTATTATACGGTCACGCTGACAGCGCACTGGACACCGGTACCGGGCAGCGGGGCGGATGATTCCGGCGGGGGAATCACTGCTGAGACAGAATCCGAAGCCGGAAGCGGAATGTATACCATCACCTTTGACAGCAGCGGAGGGAGCGAGGTCGCCCCGATCACGCAGGAATATGGCAGCAAAGTCACGGCACCGGCGGAACCGGAAAAAGAGCACTATACATTTGCGGGCTGGATACCGGAGCTGCCGGAGACGATGCCGGCAGAAGATGTGACGGTGAAAGCCACCTGGACGCCAGAAAGCTATACGATGTCCTTTGATACAGGCGGCGAAAGCGGAGCTGCTGTTATCGAGGATATCTACGGTGCCCCGGTCTCTGCGCCTGCGGCTCCGGTCAAGGAAGGATATACCTTTGCGGGATGGAAAGATGAAAATGGCAACCCGGTAAAGATTGCGGTCCAGGAAAACGAAAATGGCCTGGGGGCGGCTGTGCCGGTCGCCCTGGATGACAGAGAATACACCATTACGGTCAGCCGGCCGGTTTCAAACGGATCTGTCAGCATAAAAGATGACAAGAACAAGGCGATCGAACGTGAACCGGTTACGGTGATTGCAAGGCCTGCGCCGGGTTACATGCTGGAGAGCCTGACCATTACGGACAGGAAAGGAAATCAGGTCGACTGGAACCCTGATTCGGTTTATAAGAATGACGAATATACATTCCGGATGCCGGCATCTGATGTGAACGTGACGGCTGCTTTTTCTCCCGCTCTTTATGAGCTCAGAGTCGAGAAACGCGAGGGTCTTCGGAGCGTCGACCTCTATGTCAACGGGGAATCGGCAAATCAGGCAAAGAGGGGCGATACGGTCTGGTTCAGACCTTATCTGGAACCGGGATATCGAATCACCGCCGTGAAGATCTTCTGTGATGTGCAGAAAGATGCGACGCCCGATGGGAAAGGATATTCCTTTACGATGGATGCTTCCGGGAAGGTACTGATCCGGATCTTCACAGAGCGGATCAAGTACGCTATTTCCTCCGAATATGACATCACAAAGGGAAAGGTTACCCTCACAAAAGACGGGGAAGGCACAGACTGGGCTTATTATGGAGATGAAATATCCGTAAAGGTCGAGCCGGCGGAAGGATATGTGCTCAGCAGGCTGTATCGTAAGACCAGGGAAAGGGAAGACTGGCCTTATATTCCGGATGGTCCGGATCTTCATGTTGACGAGAATAACGAGCTCCTGATCCGTATGAATGATCTTGATACAAAGATCTGTGCGGAATTTATTCCTGCTTACAGCATCAGCCTGCAGCAGAGCGGGTTTGGCCAGATCAGCTGTGATAAGGAATGGGCAGCGAAGGGAGAGAAGGTAACGGTGACAGCCCAGCCATACGATGCGTATGAGCTGGAGTCCATCACTGTCATAACCTATGCTCCGGGCGGGATGGAGCCGGAAGATATCACTGTTTATGACCAGTTCACGGACAATACCGTCAGCTTCAGGATGCCTGACGGGAATGCGGTCATTTCCGCCGAGTTCTTGGTTGAGACAATCTACAGTGTGCAGGCTGTCTGGGATGACGGCGATGCCCAGATCGAACACACCCCGCTTATGGCGGGCATACAGGTATACCTGCCTTCCATGCGTTTTTGGGAAGACAGCACAGATACGGAAGACATCGGGCTGGTTCCTGAAAGCTGGACCGGGAGCTTCGAGCGCATGATGCTCGATCCGGGAAGACTTCCCACCCTTCGCATAGTGGAAAAGGATGCGGATGGGAACAGTGTTGCTCCGGCTGATGATGCGACGGCATGGTTTGACGTGACGATTGACGGTGTTGCCTGCCGTGCCCTGTATGATGTCAGTTATGTCGTGGACGAGGAGAATCCGCATCATACCACCGTCACAAACAGGCTGAGAAAGATCACTCCCACTCTGAAAATCGTGTGGGCTGAAGATGTGACCGACACGCCTCTGTTCATCAATTCAGTGCTGCAGCATTACAATATCCAGACGGGAAGATGGGACAGAGTCGGTGAGGAACGCATGGTGATGCAGAGCAATGGATGGAAGGCCGCCTTCCAGGAGATTCCCGAGCTGTCGGATGACAGTCTGTACCGCATACAGGTATTCAACGGAGGAATCGGTGACCAGCCGATTGACATCATGGGGGCATGGTATCTCGTGGATCGCCCCGATGGCTCCAACATCCTTGTAACCTATCAGTCTGTCAGCTATGACATCCAGGGTGGCGTGACGACTCTTACTCTGGGTGATCCGCAGGTGACGGTGAGATTCGACGGAAGATATAACATCAAAGTCGAAGAATCAGAAGGCCTTCAAAGTGTCGGTCTTTCTGTGAATGGGGAAACGGCATACCGTGCAAAAAAGGGTGAAACCATCCGGGTTCTGCCTGAACCGGAGCCGGGATATCGGATCACCGGTGTAAAGTGGAGCGTGTATGGCGATGGACCGGAAGAAGCTGCAGAAGACGGGGAAGGATATACCTTTACGCTGAATAAATCCGGAGAAGTACGGATCCGGGTTTCCACAGAGAAGATCCGATACAGCCTCTTCACAGAATCTGACAGCACACAGGGAAAGATTACCATTATGAAGAACGGAGAGGAGGCAGACTGGGCCTGCGTTGGCGATGAAATATACATAAAAGCTGAGCCGGGGGAGAAATATGCGCCCGGCTGGTATTACAGTGTTATGGCCAGAGAAAACGAAAACGCAGAATGGTCTGATGCTTCTGGCATTCCGTGTAACGAAAACGGCGATTGCTGGTTCAGCATGCCTGCTGCAGACCTGAAGGTCAGCATGATATTTATACCCACCTACAGCATCAGCCTTGAAGAGAGCGACTATGGTCAGCTGAGCTGCGATAAGAAGCGGGCAGCGAGGTGGGATTATGTAACGGTTACGGCGCAGCCTTTCGATGGGTATCAGCCGGCATATATCGTTGTCAGAGCCTATGCTGTTGATGAGCCGGAACCTGAAACTGTCGGTCTTTATGATCTGTCCAAGGGCAATTCCGTCACCTTCAGGATGGTTGATGGGGATACGATCATCTCTGCCGCATATCTGCGTGAGACCACCCTGAGCGCGAAGATTGTCTGGGATGATCAGGGTGTCAGGATGGAACACAGCCCGATTCAGGCAGGAATACAGGGGTATGTGGACTCTGAGTGGATCTGGGAAGACTGGGATGACAGCTATGACATCGAGCTGGCACCTGAAAACTGGACCGGAAGCTTCCAGAGCATGGGGCTGGATGTGAACAATCCTCCCTCCCTTCGCGTCGTGGAAAAGGATGCGGAGGGGAACAGTGTTGAATGGTACAAAGATGCGTCTGCCTGGTTTGATGTGACAATTGGCGGCGTACCCTGCCGCGCCCTGTATGATGTCACCTATTCCGTGGATAAAAAGAATCCGCAGCATACCATCATCACCAACAGCCTGCGGGAAGTTACCCCTTCCCTGAAGATTAAGTGGGATGATGATGTGACCGACAAGCCGAACTTCATTCACGCCGTGCTGCAGCGCTATGACAGCCAGACGGGCAGTTGGGAAAAAGTCGGTGATTATCGCAACCTGAGAGAGATCAACAACTGGACGGCCAGCTTTGAGGCCATTCCGAAGCTGGCGGAAAACAACCTGTATCGCATACAGGTATTCAATAACGGACCCGGAAATCAGCCGATCGACGCCGCGGGAGCAAAATTCTATGTGTACCGGCAGAACGATGCCAAAGTCATTGTGACCTATCAGTCCGTCACCTATGACACGCAGGATGATGTGATAACCCTTACCCTGGGCGATCCTCAGGTGGAGATGGGGTTTGGCGTACAGAAGGTCTGGACCGGGTATGATCAGGACAATATCCCTGCGTCTGTCACGGTACAGCTCCAGCGTCGGGGCGGCGAGGACGAGCCCTGGACAAAGGTGGAGGATCAGGAGGATCTGATCCTCTCTGCGAAAAATAAATGGAAAGGCACATTTGACCACGTCATCGAGGAACCGGGCAGCAGTTACCGTGTGGTCGAGCTGAATGAAGACGGAGACGCAATCGAGGATGGGGATACCATCACCCGCACTGCAGGTGCGGGGGTTCACGTTCTCCGGTATACCGAACAGGTGCACTATAACGTGAAATATTTCGAAAATACGGGTACAACGACCATCACGAGTACCCTGGTATCAGCTCCCTACGAGCTGGAGGTTCGCTGGGATAAGACCGTGACCGAGAAGCCGGATTCCATTGTGGTGCAGCTGCAAAGGTATAACTCTGCCTCGGGCCGGTGGGAAGCGACGGGGCAGACCGCAGTTGTGAGTGAAAGCACTGACTGGAAGGCATACTTCCCGGATGTATCCTGGGAGGAAGGAGGCGCCGGATCGGAGTCCGCCCTGCCCGCACCATCCTGGTCGGATGGAGTGGGCGCGGATCAGTTTGATCCGTCCGCATTTGCTGCCGGGAAGAGCAAATACCGTCTGCGCCTTCTGAATGAAAAGGGAGAGACGATCTATGACGATGAAGATCCCGATGATCCGGATGACAGTGACGATGCCGAGGAAGCCACCTTTACCCGCGTGGAGCCGGCACAGCCGGATGATTTGGAAGCCGGCTATGCAGGTATGGACCAGACAGAGCCTGTGGCTGACGAGGAGGCCGGTAATGCCGGCGCGGAGCAGCCGCTGGAAGAGCAGTCTGGCGCCGAAGGAATTATGGAGCAGCCGCAGGAAGATCAATCCGGCGACGAAGAAATTATGGGGCAGCCGCAGGAAGATCAATCCGGCGACGAAGAAATCACGGAGCAGCCTGCCGGCAGTGTGGTTGCGGAGCAGTCACAGAAAGTAAGATCTGAAGAGGAAGGCGGCAATCAGCCGCAGCCGGAAGGCCAGCCCGGGGGCGATGGCGAAGGTCAGTCACAGGATGATCATTCTGCAGAGCATGATGTGATCTTTAATCCTGACTATCAGCAGAATGGATCCAAGACCATCGTTTTACTCGGAGATCAAAAGGTGAAGCTGGTATTCCCAGTTATAAAGGAGTGGGGCAATTCGATCTCAACGCCGTCTTCTATTCAGGTGCAGCTTCAGCACCAGAGCGCGCCGGGTCAGCCATGGAAAGCGTTGCAGACGCATACTCTGACCGGGGACTTTTATGGCGACTGGAATGACAGATTCGCAGTAGAAGCGCAGAAGAATGAAGGCAAGTATCGCGTGCGCGAGTTAGATGCCCAGGGCCAGGTGATTGAGGAAGGAAGCACTTTCACTTTAGCCGTGAATGAAGATGGCAAGTCAATGACGCGTTCCTATACAGCGTCTTATACTGCAGACTTCCGCGGAAAAAATCAAGGCCGTACCATTATCCAGAATACCGCGAGTAAACTCAATAAGGAGAAGGTATTTACGGTTCAGAAGGTATGGGAAGATGACGTGTATGATCACAGGGATACCGTGATCAGGGCTGTGCTTCTCAGAAAAGAAGGGGGAGTCTGGAAGACCCTGGAAGAGCTTCAGCTTACGGAAAGCGGAAACTGGAGAGGAACCTTTGCGCCTGTTACCATCAGGGACGGTGACGAATACAGAGTCGCTGAAAAGGATGATGAAGATGATCTGGTGT
>JAGCAV010000276.1 GCA_017652545.1 Lachnospiraceae bacterium | reverse complement strand
TGTGCGGATCAATCACTGCAACGCTTCAGGGTATGCCTTTTTCGACAGGTTCCGGACACTTCAGATTCTAATATGATAGAACAAATCACAGAACCGTGCAAGGTGCTTTTTTTTCGGTTTTCTAAAAACTGTATTCAAAATAATAAGGTTGCTTGACCTCGATTGATGCTGCGAACTGCTCCGTTTCTCGAAATACTTTGACATGGTTTTTTCATGATGATACATTAAAGCATTGAAGAGAGAATGGAACCGCGAACACATAAACGGACCATCTCACGGGCTTAACAGGAGGAAACACAAAGATGGTAAGAACGTTGGCCGCACAGGTCAGAGAATTCAAGCGGGTTTCACTGATCACACCGGTGTGCATGATCGTGGAAGTTCTGATGGAGATGCTCATTCCCCTGCTGATGGCTTCTATCGTGGATAAAGGCGTGAACGCCGGAAATATGAGCCATATTTACCGGATCGGCGGCCTGATGGTGGTCGTGGCGCTGGCCGGTCTGGCTGCCGGGCTCCTGGGAGGTATATTTGCGGCAAAAGCATCTACCGGATTTGCCAGAAACCTGCGAAGAGCCATGTTTGAGAACATTCAGACTTTCTCGTTTGCCAATATTGACAGATTTTCCGTGGCCGGTCTGGTTACCCGGCTGACAACGGACGTGACGAATGTCCAGAATGCCTATCAGATGCTGCTGCGCATGGCTTTCCGCGCTCCCATGACACTCATCATCGCCATGACAATGGCGCTGCTGATCAACCGCCGCCTCGCGTCGATCTATCTGGCAGCGGTGGTTTTCCTGGCGTTTGTGGCTGTGTTTATCATTTCAAAGGCCAACCGGTATTTCCGGGAAGTCTTTAAAAAGTACGATGACCTGAATGCGAGTGTACAGGAGAATGTCACAGCCATCCGGGTCGTCAAATCCTTTGTGCGCGAAGATCATGAGATTTCCAGATTTGAGAAGGCAGCGCGAAATCTGTACGGCATGTTCATCCGGGCCGAGAAGCTGATGACCATTGCCATGCCGATCATGCAGCTGACAGTTTATACCTGCATCCTGCTGGTCAGCTGGATCGGCGCGAAGATGATCGTGAACAGTTCACTGACGACGGGTGAACTCATGAGCCTTATGACCTACTGCATGAACATTCTCATGAGCCTTATGATGCTGTCCATGATCTTTGTCATGCTTACCATGAGCGCTGCCAGCGGCGAAAGAATTGCCGAAGTCCTCAATGAAAAAAGCAGCCTGACAAATCCGGAACATCCGGACTATGAGATCCCGGATGGATCTGTCCGGTTTGAACACGTTTATTTTTCCTATAATAAGACGGCACAGATACCGGTGCTTGCCGACATAAATCTCAGTGTAAAATCGGGTGAAGTCATCGGTATCATCGGCGGTACGGGCAGTTCCAAGTCATCCCTGGTCAACCTGATCAGCCGGCTCTACGATGTGAGCGAGGGACGGGTGCTGGTCGGCGGCAAGGACGTGCGCTCCTATGACCTGGATACCCTGCGAAACAATGTGGCTGTGGTGCTGCAGAAAAATGTGCTGTTTTCCGGGACGATCCTGGAGAACCTGCGCTGGGGCAAAGCAGATGCGACACCTGAAGAGTGCAGGGCTGCCTGTGAACTGGCCTGTGCCGACGAATTCATTTCACGGATGCCGGAGGGTTATGAGACATACATCGAGCAGGGAGGCAGCAATCTGTCCGGAGGGCAGAAACAGCGCCTGTGCATTGCCAGAGCGCTGCTTAAGAATCCGAAGATTCTGATCCTGGACGATTCCACCAGCGCGGTGGATACGGCGACCGATGCCAAAATCCGGGAGGCCTTTGAGAAAAAGATACCGGGAACGACAAAGTTCATCATTGCCCAGCGGATCTCCAGTGTCCAGCACGCAGACCATATCCTGGTTCTGGAGGCGGGAAAGGTCAACGGCTGGGGTACCCACGAGGAGCTGCTTGCTTCCAACGAGATCTACAGGGATGTGTTTGAATCCCAGAGCGGCGGCGCGATGGACTTTGATTCACAGTATCTGCATACGGCCGGAAAGTCCGACAGGTAAGGGGGTGAGACAGATGGCAGAAGTAAGAACCTCTGACACGAAGACAGAGAATGTCCGTGAAGTAAAGCGCCCCGCAGGCAGAGGCAGGTTCATGGGCCCGAGGCCGAAACTGGAGAACCCGATGGGCCTGTTCAGGCGGCTGATGGGTTATGTTCTCAAACAGTACCGCATTCATTTTATCATTGTCATCATATGTATCATCATCAGTGTTCTGGCCAGCATTCAGGGAACGCTTTTCATGAGGACCCTGATCGACGGCTATATCACACCGCTCCTGACGAGTGAACATCCGGACTTCGGTCCGCTGACCATGGCCATTGCCCGTGTCGCCTGTTTTTACCTGTGCGGCGTGATCGCGGCATTTGCCCAGACCAGGATCATGATGTATGTAAGCCAGGGGACCATGCGGGATCTGCGTATCGACATTTTTACCCACATGGAAAAACTGCCGATCAGGTATTTCGATACCCATTCTCACGGCGACATCATGTCCATTTACACAAATGATATCGATACGCTCCGGCAGATGGTCAGCCAGAGCATTCCGCAGATCATCAATTCGGTTCTGACGGTCACCGGGGTCCTGCTGTCCATGATCATGCTGAACATACCGCTGACAATCCTGAGCCTTGTCATGGTTGGCGTGATGATGCTGTGCTCCGGCAGGGTGCTGAGCTTTTCCAACCGCCTTTTTGTCGCGCAGCAGCAGAACCTGGGCAAGGTCAACGG
>JAGCAV010000275.1 GCA_017652545.1 Lachnospiraceae bacterium | reverse complement strand
TGTCGGTATTAAAAGCAATATCCGAGCGAAATAAATCCGGCGCAGAGCACTTTAAAGTGGCAAATATAAGCATTTTGTGCGTAACCAGTCGGTGTCATCAGGCTGTTTTATTTCTTCGTATATTGAATACATGTGAATGCCCTTTCAGGCTGTCAACATGTTCCCGCTACTTTTTGTGGCTCCGATCAGCCCTGTCTCTGTTTGTGCTTGGGGTTCTCACAGATAATGCGAATACTGCCCTTTCTTTTGATAACCTTGCACTTTTCGCAGATCGGTTTCACAGATGATCTGACTTTCATGTTAGACCTCCATTTCCGTGCGCGCGCGTTTCCATGAACATATTCACGGATACGCAGTTGATTGTTACTGCAGGCATTCCGATTCGTGAGATCATCTCCTGCCTTTCGGGCTTTTTAGACACAAGTATCCCGCTGCCCACGCGAGACGCAAAGGACATTATAATATACTTCCCTGCAGGTTGCAAGAGAAAATATTACCATATCTTTCCGTTATTACGGACGTATCCTTATTGATTATTTGTCTCTCCAGATGATACGGCCCTTCGTGAGGTCATAGGGAGACAGTTCCATCGTAACCTTGTCCCCGGGCAGGATCCGGATAAAGTTCATGCGAAGCTTTCCGCTGATATGGGCAAGCACCACGTGTTTGTTATCCAGTTCGACCCGGAACATGGCATTGGGCAGTTTCTCTATAACGGTTCCTTCTACTTCGATCGAATCACTCTTCGACATGCATAACCTCCAACATTTTTTGATATGATTTCAGGATACGCCGGATATCCTCATCTCCATTGATGCATTTCATCTGTTCCAGCAGATCATTGTCAAGATGTGTAATGAACTGCACATGGATCCTGTTCTTGATCTTCGGCTTTTGCAGGGTTCTTCCCTTGCCGTCGCACAGCTTTACATGATCATCGGTATCCCCGGTCACGACAAACACTCTGCCTTTATCGTGACCGGCCTTTGATCTGGCGAGAGCAAAGATCGTATCGTTTCCTTTTCCCATTTCTCTCATGACCGGCCTGCCTGTCCCTGTTTTGTCAGCGTCAGAATTTCCGGTTCGCCTTCTGTGATCAGGATGGTATTTTCATAGTGGGCGGCTAAAGACCCGTCTGCCGTGACGACCGTCCAGTCATCATCCAGCCATTCCACTTCCCAGGTTCCCATCGTTATCATAGGCTCTACAGCCAGGGTCATTCCCGGAACCAGCCGGATTCCCCGCCTTTTCTGCCTGAAATTGGGGATCTGCGGATCTTCATGGAGAGAACGGCCGATGCCGTGTCCCACCAGATCCCTGACAATGCCGTAGCCTCTTGACGAGCAGTATTCGTCAATGGCATTGGAGATATCGTACAGATGATTGCCGGCCCTTGCCTTCTCGATACCCACGAAAAAGCTCTCCCGCGTGACTTCGATCAGCTTCCTTGCTTCCTCGCTGATCTGCCCGACCGGATAGGTCCTGGCTGCGTCGGAATGGTATCCTTCCACGATCATGCCTGCGTCCAGGCTGATGATATCGCCTTCCTTCAGGATCCGGTGTTTCGATGGAATGCCGTGTACCACTTCCTCATTCACCGAGGTGCAGATGGAACCGGGATATCCCTCATAGTTCAGGAAGTTCGGAATGCCGCCGAGTTCCCTGATCAGCTTTTCACCGGTTCTGTCGATCTCCAGTGTACTGATCCCGGGACGGATGATCTTCTCCAGTTCATCGAAGACGATCTCCAGCCGTCTGCAGGACTCCCGCATCAGCCCAATCTCCCTCTCGCTCTTGATCGTAACCGCCATCAGTTTTCACCCAGCACATTCAGAATGTCTTCAAAGACCTGATCCATGGGTTGTGTCCCGTCTACTTTTCTGAGAATGCCCTTTCCTTTATAATATTCGATCAAAGGCTGTGTCTGTGAATGGTACACATCCAGGCGCTTCTGTACAGTCTCCGGTTTGTCGTCATCTCTGAGGATCAGCGCTTCCCCGCAGTCATCGCAGATGCCTTCCGTCTTCGGCGGGTTGAACTCGATGTGATAGGTCGCACCGCAGCCGACACAGGCTCTTCTTCCGCTCATTCTGGAAACGATCGCCTCATCGGGAACATCCACGTCGATCGCGAAGTCCATATCTTCTCCCAGTTTGACCAGCGCCTCGTCCAGGGCATGCGCCTGGGGAATGGTCCTGGGAAAACCATCCAGGATGTAGCCGTTCGCACAGTCATCCTTTACGATCCTGTCGACCACAAGTGAGCAGGTCAGCTCATCCGGAACCAGGAGCCCCTGATCGATATACTCTTTTGCTTTTCTTCCAAGTTCCGTTTTGTTCTTGATATTGGCACGGAAAATATCTCCGGTGGAAATATGGGGGATGGCATACTTTTCTGCCAGCCGTTTTGCCTGTGTTCCTTTTCCGGCACCTGGTGCGCCGAGCATGATGATCTTCATCTGTTTTCTCCTCTTTGCAATACTAACTGTTCAGGTCTCGAGAAAAGACAGAAAACAGCGTACCTCATGATGCTGTACGCAGCATGAGGTGCGCCTATTCAAACTCTTTTATACTTCATCACTCGTTCAAGAAGCCCCTGTAATTACGGACCTGCATCTGTGATTCGATCTGCTGGATCGTTTCCAGAATAACGCTTACGATAATGATCAGGCTCGTGCCGCCGAAGGAGACGGAAGCGCCGAACACGCCATTAAAGAAGATCGGAATGATCACAACGATCGAAAGGCCGATCGCGCCGATGAAGATGATGTAATTCAGGATCTTGCTCAGGTATTCTGAAGTGGGCTTGCCCGGACGGATGCCGGGAATGAAACCGCCCTGTTTCTTCATGTTATCAGCGACCTCGATCGGATTGAATGTGATCGAAGTGTAGAAATATGCGAAGAAAACAATCAGAACCAGATACAGGATCAGGCCGATGGTGTAAACCGGTCTGGCCAGTGAGAACCAGTTATTCTGATTCAGCATACCGAAGATCGTACCCACCACGCCGGTAGCGCTTCTGCCGGTGAAGGACATGATGATCTGCGGAATGGAAAGCAGCGATGAAGCGAAGATGACCGGGATAACACCGGAAGTGTTGACCTTCAGCGGAATGTAGGATGACTGTCCGCCGACAAGTCTCCTGCCCTGCATCTTCTTTGCATACTGGACGGGGATCTTTCTGATCGCATCGTTCAGAATGATACACAGAACCACTGTCAGGAGGATAATGGCAATGATGATGATCAGCGCCAGGGCTCCCTTTGCCAGTGTCTGCGGTCTTACAAACTGGTTGATCAGTGTCGCGATATCCTGCGGTACGCGGGAAATGATGTTGATCACAAGTACGATGGAAATGCCGTTTCCGACACCCTTCTCCGTGATCTGTTCACCAACCCACATCAGGAACGCGGAACCTGCTGTCAGCGCAGTCACAACCGTGATCACGCTCAGGAAATTGAAGTGCTCCAGCAGTCCGGAACGTCCGAAACCGATGGACATGGCCAGGGATTCGAAAACAGCCAGTCCGACTGTCATATACCGGGTAATGGTCTGGATCTTCTTTCTTCCGTCCTCACCATCTCTCTGCATCTCCTCCAGTGCCGGGATGGCAATGGTAAGAAGCTGAATGATAATGGAGGATGTAATGTACGGTGTGATGTTCAGTGCGAAGATGGACATCCTTTCAAAGGAGCCGCCTGTGAACGCAGAGAAGAAATTGAAAGCACCGTTATTCTGCTGTGCGAACCAGTTCGCAAAATAATTTCTGTTAACGCCCGGAACCGGAAGCTGTGAACCCAGTCTGACGACGACCATCATCATAAAGGTGTAGAACAGCTTTTTCCGGATATCCTTAATCTTAAAAGCGTCTCGGAGCGTCTTTAACATCAGATCACCTCAGCTTTTCCACCCAGTTCCTCGATCTTCGCTTTTGCACTCGCGCTGTAAGCATTGACCTTCACATTGAGTTTTTTTGTGAGTTCTCCGTTTCCAAGTATCTTCACGCCGTCCATGGCGTTCTTGATGATACCTTTCTCGATGAGAGCGTCAACGGTAACTTCTGCATCGTTGTCAAACACTTCAAGCGCACTGACATTGATCGCCTCAATCTCCAGTCTGTTCCTGTTCTTGAAGCCTCTCTTGGGGAGTCTTCTGTACAGCGGCATCTGTCCGCCTTCAAAACCGATCCTGGGTGCTCCGGAACGGGCCTTCTGGCCTTTGTGACCTTTGCCTGCAGTCTTTCCGTTTCCGGAAGCATGTCCGCGGCCCCGTCTGAAATTATTGCTCTGCACAGCACCTGCAGCCGGGCTCAGATTTGATAAATCCATGATGACACCTCCTTTATTATACTTCTTCGACTTTCACAAGATGTCTCACGTGCCAGATCATACCTCTGACTGCCTCGTTGTCGGGCATCTCAACTGTCTTGTGCATTTTCTTAAGGCCAAGCGCCTCAACGGTGGCTCTCTGCTTGGGGATCGCACCGATGGGGGATTTGACGAGTGTGATCTTAAGTTTATCAGCCATTCTTCATTCCCTCCTTAGCCTATGATCTCATCTACGGATTTTCCGCGGAGTTTTGCGACCTGTTCCGGGCTCTTAAGCTCTCCGAGTGCAGCCATGGTAGCCAGCACAACGTTCTGCTTGTTATTGGAACCCAGAGATTTTGTACGGATATTGCGGACGCCGGCAAGCTCCAGCACGGTACGGGCAGGACCACCTGCGATGATACCGGTACCTTCGGGAGCTCTCTTCAGGAGAACAGAAGCTCCGCCGTATTTGCCGACATAGTCATGCGGTACAGAAGCGACCCTGTCCATTGCAACATTGATCATCTTCTTCATGGCATCTTCTTTGCCCTTGCGGATGGCTTCCGGAATTTCCGTTGCCTTGCCCAGGCCGACACCGACATGACCGTTCTTGTCACCTACGACCACCAGCGCTGTGAAGCGCATGTTGCGGCCGCCCTTAACAACCTTTGTTACACGTTTGATTGCCACTACCTTGTCTTCTAATTCGAACTGGCTGGCATCGATCATTTCACGTCTCATGTACTCTTACATCCTTTCTTAGAAATCAAGGCCAGCTTCTCTGGCTGCATCTGCTAAGGCTTTGATTTTACCCTGATAGATGAAGCCTCCTCTGTCGAACACAACTGTCTTAATGCCTTTATCCAAAGCCTTCTTTGCAATCACAGTTCCAAGGTGAGCTGCAGCTTCCACGTTGTTGGTCTTCTCAAGCTCTGCCTTCACGTCCTTCTGAACGGTGCTGGCGGAAACCAGAGTCTGCTGCGCATCATCATCGATGATCTGTGCGTACATGTGAGAGTTACTTCTGAACACAGCAAGACGCGGCCGCTCAGCAGTGCCTGAAAGGCGGTTACGCATTCTTCTGTGCTTTGCTTCACGAATTTTTGTTCTTGATTCCTTGCTAACCATCTTTTCACGCTCCTTACTTATTTCTTACCGGCCTTACCGACTTTGCGTCTGATCACTTCATCAGAGTACTTGATGCCTTTGCCCTTATAAGGCTCGGGTTTTCTCTTCTCTCTGATCTCAGCAGCATACTGTCCGACAGCTTCCTTGTTGATGCCGGAAACGATGATTGCATTGCCTTCCACCTTGGTCTCAATTCCTTCGGGATCCGTCATCTCGATCGGATGAGAGTAGCCCAGGTTCAGGGTCAGCTTCTTTCCATCCTTGGCTGCCTTGTAACCAACGCCGTTAACTTCCAGTTTCTTCTGGTACCCTTCCGTAACACCGACCACCATGTTCCTGATCAGTGTCCTGGTCAGACCGTGAAGAGATTTGTTTCTCTTCAGATCATTGGGACGGGTAACGATTACTTCATTATTCTCGATCTTAATGTCCATCTCCGGAACCAGGACTCTCTCCAGCGTTCCTTTCGGGCCTTTAACCGTAACCTTGTTGCCTTCTGCGATATCCACTGTCACACCTGCCGGGATCGCGACCGGCATTCTACCGATTCGTGACATTATTCTTTCCTCCTGATCACTTAGATTTTCGGAAGCCCCTCGGGCTTCTGTTTTCAGTCATATACCTGCTCTTACCAGATAAAAGCAAGCACTTCGCCGCCGACGCCAAGTTTCCTGGCCTGCTTGTCGGTGATCACACCCTGGTTGGTGGATACGATGGCGATTCCGAGTCCGCCGAGAACCTTCGGCATATCCTCTTTGCCGGCATATACGCGAAGACCGGGTTTGGAGATCCTCTTCAGGCCGGAGATGATCTTTTCATTCTTATCCTTGCCGTACTTCAGAGTAATGCGGATATCCTTAAAGTTTCCGTTGTCAACAAGATCATACTTTGCGATATAGCCTTCATCCAGCAGAATGTTGGCGATAGCGATCTTCATCTTGGAAGCCGGAACATCAACGGTATCATGTTTGGCTGTGTTCGCGTTGCGGATCCTTGTGAGCATATCCGCGATCGGATCATTTGTTGTCATGTTAGTTTCCTCCTATTAGACTTAACACGATATAAAATAATATATATAACTTTCGCTCAGTCCCTCAGCTAAATTCGTACTTCGCTGCGCTTGTACTCATTAAGGTTCGGGACATGGCACGCACTAACCTCGAACTTCGCTTCCGCTCGTTCTCGCTAAGTGCTCCGCTCACCAGCTGGCCTTCTTGACACCCGGAATCTGTCCCTTGTAAGCAAGCTCACGGAAGCAGACTCTGCAGATACCGTACTTTCTCAGCACAGAATGGGGACGGCCGCAGATATTGCAGCGGGTATACGCTCTTGTGGAGAACTTCGGTGTGCGCTGCTGTTTCAGTTTCATTGCTGTTTTAGCCATGAACGTATTCCTCCTGATTATTTCGCAAACGGCATATTGAATAACTTCAACAATTCACGGGCTTCTTCATCCGTCTTGGCTGTGGTGACAAATACCACGTCCATGCCTCTGACCTTGTCGATCTTGTCATACTCGATCTCGGGGAAGATCAGCTGCTCTCTGATGCCAAGAGCGTAGTTGCCTCTGCCGTCGAAAGCATTGGGGTTAACACCACGGAAGTCTCTGACTCGCGGCAGGGCCAGGTTGATCAGTCTGTCAACAAACTCATACATCTTCTCGCCGCGCAGTGTTGTTTTGCATCCGATGGACATGCCTTCACGGATCTTGAAGTTAGCCACCGAATTCTTTGCCTTTGTGATGATCGCTTTCTGACCGGTCACGATCTCCATATCCTTCACTGCGGATTCGAGGAGCTTCGCGTTGTCCTTCGCTTCACCAACACCCATATTCACAACGACCTTGTCAAGCTTCGGCACTTCCATCACGTTCTTGTAGCCGAATTTCTTGATCATGGCCGGAACCATTTCGTTCAGATACTGTTCTTTTAATCTGCTCATACTTTATTCGACCTCCCTAAGCAATCAGCCGATGACTTCACCGGTAGCCTTAGCTACGCGGACCTTCTTGTCGCCATCCATCTTGAAGCCAACTCTGGTAGCTTTTCCGTTGTGAAGATACATCACGTTGGAAATGTCGATGTAAGATTCCTTGTTAATGATGCCGCCGTTGGGATTCCCGGGGGTGGGCTTGGTGTGTTTCGTAACCATGGCAACACCCTCAACCAGGACCTTGCCGTCCTTAACGGAGAGAACCTTACCTTCTTTTTCTTTATCTCTGCCGGCGATGACACGGACGGTATCGCCTTTTTTGATCTTCATCATCTGATAAGTACCTCCATTACAATACTTCCGGAGCCAGAGACACGATCTTCATGAACTTTTTGTCACGAAGCTCACGCGCTACCGGTCCAAATATACGGGTCCCTCTCGGCTGCAGGTCATCCTTGATGATGACAGCCGCATTCTCGTCGAAACGGATGTAGGAACCGTCGTTCCTGCGAACGCCCTTTACGGTACGGACAACAACTGCCTTTACCACGTCACCTTTCTTAACAACGCCGCCGGGTGTTGCATCTTTGACGGTCGCAGTGATGATGTCGCCAATACCTGCATATCTTCTTGTAGAGCCGCCCATTACGCGGATGCAAAGGAGTTCCTTCGCCCCGGTGT
>JAGCAV010000274.1 GCA_017652545.1 Lachnospiraceae bacterium | reverse complement strand
TCGAACTGAAGATCGATCGTATCCAGCGTTCCGTCCACACAGGCTTCAAACACGTCCACAATATCATTCTTCATTCTCGGCAGCACGACCTGAGCTTCCGGATCTCCGAACCTGGCATTGTACTCCAGCACCTTCGGTCCGTCCGGCGTCAGCATCAGGCCGAAGAAGATGATCCCCTTGAAGGGGCGCCCTTCTTTTGCCATGGCCTCGACTGTTGGCCTGAATATATGCGCCTGGCACCACTCATCGATCTCGGGCGTATAGAACGGACTGGGTGAAAAGGTGCCCATACCGCCGGTATTCAGGCCTGTATCGCCGTCCCCTGCCCGCTTGTGATCCTGCGCCGATGTCATGGTCCTGATGGTCTTTCCGTCCACAAAGGAGAGCACGGAAACCTCTCTGCCTGTCATGAATTCTTCGATGACCATACGGTTCCCGGCGCTTCCGAACTTTTTCTCCGTCATGATCGTGGCCGCAGCTTCTTTCGCTTCCTCAAGATTCTGGCAGATCAGCACACCCTTTCCGAGTGCCAGCCCGTCCGCTTTCAGAACGATCGGAAACTTTGCCTTTGTCGTCAGGTAACTGACGGCCGCTTCCGGATCATCAAAATTCTCATACGCGGCTGTCGGGATACCGTACTTCTTCATGAGGTCTTTCGAAAAAGCCTTGGATCCTTCCAGGATCGCCGCGTTGGCTCTGGGACCGAAAACCCGCAGCCCCCTTGCCTCAAACACATCCGTAATGCCCCCGACGAGAGGATCATCCATGCCGACCACAGTCAGATCGACCTTATTCTCCTGCGCGAAATCCGCCAGCTCGTCAAATGCCATCGCCCCGATATTCACACACTCCGCGAACTCGCTGATGCCTGCATTGCCCGGCGCGCACCAGATTTTTTCCACGCGGGGGCTCTGCGCGATCTTCCAGGCCAGGGCATGCTCTCTTCCTCCGCTGCCAACGATCAGTATTTTCATCAGGTCACAACCGTCCTTCCTTCTTCCACCTTCACTCTTCCCTGCGCGATCAGTCCGATTGCCTTCGGCAGCAATTCCCACTCTGCCTGCTCCATCACACGCAGCTGCAGGGTTTTCGGATCATCGCCCGGCAGGATCTCAACCGCCTTCTGCAGGATAATGGGGCCGGTGTCCGTTCCCTTATCCACAAAATGGACCGTGGCTCCCGTCACCTTCACACCGCGCCGCAGCACTTCCTCATGAACCTTCAGTCCGTAGAATCCCGTTCCGCAGAACGAAGGAATCAGTGAGGGGTGCACATTGATGATCCTGTTCTCAAACGCGTCTACCATCTTCGGCGGTATCACCACCAGGAAACCCGCCAGTACCACCAGATCTGTCCCCGCACCTTTCAGTTCCCCGATCAGCGCGTCATAAAACGCTTCCCTGTCCGGATACTGCTTCGGGGAGATGCAGCGTGCGCAGATCCCGTGTTTTTCTGCCCTTTCAAGCGCTTTCACGCCGGGGTTGTTGCTGATGACCCGGACAAGCTTCACATCCTGAAGCGTACCGTCCTCCACCCGGTCAATGATGGCCTGCAGATTGGTCCCGCCTCCGGACACCAGCACCGAAACGTTCAGCATACGTCCACACCTTTCTCTCCGCTGCAGATCTCGCCCACGATCCACGCACGCTCACCGCTCTTTTCCAGGCTCTTCAGTGCCGCGTCAGCCTGCGACGGATCCACGCACAGGACCATGCCAAGTCCCATGTTATAGGTATTATACATCATTTTCTCTTCAATTTCGCCCTGCCGTGCAAGCATCCCGAAAATGGGCGGTATCTCATAGCTGTCCTTCCTGATCTTTGCCCGCACGCCTTCCGGAAGCATTCTCGGCACATTCTCATAGAATCCGCCGCCTGTGATATGGCTGCAGCCCTTCACAGAAATTCCGGCTGCTTTCAGGTCCTTAAGGGCCTGCACGTAGATCCTGGTCGGCGCCAGCAGCGTTTCGCCAAGCGTCGCGCCGAGCTCATCATACCAGGTCTCCAGCGTTTCCTTATCCATTGAAAAGACCTTTCGCACCAGCGAGAACCCGTTGCTGTGCACACCGGAGGATGCAATGCCGATCAGGGTATCGCCCGCTTTGATCGTCTCCCCGGTGATCATGTCTTTCCTGTCCACCACACCGACGGCAAACCCCGCCAGATCATATTCATCTTCCGGCATCAGACCGGGATGCTCCGCTGTCTCGCCGCCGATCAACGCCGCGCCGGCCTGTGCGCAGCCCTCTGCCACGCCGCTCACGATCTGCGCGATCTTTTCCGGATAGTTCCTGCCGCAGGCAATGTAGTCAAGGAAAAAAAGAGGTTCACCGCCGCAGCAGACAATATCATTCACACACATGGCAACACAGTCGATCCCCACCGTGTCGTGACGGTCCAGCAGGAAAGCCAGTTTGATCTTGGTCCCCACGCCGTCCGTTCCCGATACCAGCACCGGCTCATCCATCTTTTTGATGGCCGCAAGGTCAAAGGCTCCGGCGAATCCGCCGATCCCGCCAAGCACCTCAGGCCGCGCCGTCCGTGCAATATGTGCTTTCATCAGTTCCACCGACCGGTAACCGGCCTCTATGTCAACGCCTGCTTTCTTATAATCCATGTACTTTCCGGTCCCTTTCTTTAAGCAGTTCCACTCTTAACTCTATAAACTCTACTTTAAAAGAGCTCCACTCTCAACTCTGCAAACTCCGCTCTGCCTTAATACGCCTCATATCCCACCTGGTGCAGCCTGTCGTTCTTCGCCTCCACATCGCTGCGAAGCTGATCGGAGTAAGCGATCAGCCGTTCCAGCAGTTCATCGTCCGAAACAGCCAGGATCTTCGCCGCAAGCAGCGCAGCATTCACAGCGCCGCCGATGGCGACTGTCGCCACCGGGATCCCGGAAGGCATCTGCACGATCGAATAGAGCGAATCCCGTCCGCCCAGAGATGTGGTATGCATGGGCACGCCGATCACCGGGAGCGGGAAGATCGCCGCCGTCATTCCCGGCAGATGCGCTGCCATGCCGGCTCCGGCAATGATCACCTTCACGCCTCTGTCCTTCGCGGACCGGGCATACTCCACAAATCTGTCCACCTGCCGGTGGGCGGAGATGATATTCATTTCAAAGTCGATCCCCAGTTTTTTCAGGGTATCGGCTGCCTTTTTCATGACGGGCATATCCGAATCGCTGCCCATGACGATCTCAACTACTGCCATCTGTTTCTCCTTCCGTTACGCGTCCAGCGCCCTGTTCAGTTCCTCTGTCCCCGGCAGAACGAATCTGCCGTCCCTGATGATCGGCACAGCATTTCCTTCATGGTCAATGACCTCGATCAGCCCGAGCTCCTCATACGGGATCGTGAGGTCCGTGTGGCAGCTGAAATAGGCTTTCGACTGATCCTCGCATCGCAGGGCGGATATGCTGTTCTCCTTGGCAACGCACTCCTTGCCGTCCGGATTATAAACCACGATGTCCTCGGCCCAGCTGTAGCAGGTGTCCCCCACGGCAAAGTGAGGACCGGTCTTCTCGGCGATAAGGACCGGGAGCCGTGCCCCGATATCATATCTGCACGCCATCATGTAGGCATCCGTGTTTGTCCCGATCGCGAACTCACCCATGGGAAGCGTCTCATGATGATGAAGGATACTGGCCTTCACAAAAGCCGCGCCCTGCGCCGCATCTTCAAAGTTGGCGCATCCGTAACCGCTGATCATGCCGTCCCTGAATTCCATGTACAGGTCCTCATACTGCAGTCCTTCCAGATATGCCCGCTTCACATGCAGGATCCCGTTCGTTCCTTCAAGCTGCGGCGAGGTAAACACTTCTCCGAGGGGAATATTCACATCCGCCAGGCAGTTTTCAAAATCCGTTTCCCTGAAGGGGTCCTCCAGGGGACGCAGCGCTACTGTCAGGTCCGTCCTGTTATCACCGCTGCCCAGGATATGCACCTCCCGGCCGTGATCCAGTACCTTGATCATCTCCGTATGGATCTTTTCATATACAAGGGCATCCAGCGTATTGATCCGCAGGGTGTCCGCAAAGATCTCTTCAAACCGCTCCCCGATCTCCGGAACCGGGAAGGCAATGACGGTAAAGCTGCGTTCATCGCCTTTCATGTACCGGTTGGTCAGTACCGAGGCGGTTCTGTTCATTTCCACCAGCAGTCCCTGCTGCTTTTCACTGAAGGCGCAGGCTGTCTCTTTGTTCTCCGGTTCAAACGGTGTTTCACCGAAGGTCTCGATCATCGCGGGACCGGCATTCGCGCCGGCGAGCGTCCTGAAGATCTCATAGGTATGTTCCATCACGGACAGCCATCTGCCGGCAAAGCGTTTGTCCAGAAACAGCGCGGCGTCCTCCCGATGATCATAATCATACTGAGGGTTGGCAATCGCGCCGGTATATCCGTGACGGGCAACGTCCCGGCGGGTCACGGCACTTAAGGCATACCGGAAGATGATGGGGCGAAGGCCCATTTCATCAAAGATCCCGATCATCTTTCTGACCACCCGCTCAAACCCGAGATGGTAATGCAGGTTGACGGTCAGCTTTTCTTCCAGATCAATGCCGGCTTTTTCAAAGCCCGTGCGGTACCCGTCGCAGACGGTCTTTGCCATCCGCTCGATCTCGCTCTCATCGCGCGCAGCCAGGTACTGGGCAAGCATGATCTCATTATCCGTGACATACTCACCGTAATCAAACAGATACTCCGGCGTGTCCAGTTCACCGTCCATCACGATCCGGACGGCGAAGTCCCTGGCCGGGTCTACGCTCTGGCGTATCCGTTCAGCCACCAGCACATCGGTGTAGTCACTGGCAAACCAGTAGATGATCTCCCGAAGCTGCTTTGCATCGGGCGCGCTTCTGTCCTGAAAAGCGCCGTACACTTCCAGAAACAGTTCCAGATGGATCACGGTCTCTTCCGGAAGGTCCTCGAAGATATAGCCGATGATCCCGCGTATCTGTGTGTAGACAAAACAAAGCTCCCTGCCGAAGGCTTTGCCAAGCCTGTCCGTGGCATAATCCGGATTCGCGTAGCTTCGGTCATAGTTTTCCGGAAGGATGTCCTCATACATCCTCGCGTTGACCGTCCGGCGGGTGCGCAGATCTGATTTTTCAAAAGTTCCGTCGGTCAGATCCTGTCTGACCTGATCCATAAACAGGATAAATTCCGCTGTCCTTTGAAAGAAATCCCTCCAGGGCAGGGCAACGGTCTCCTCGTTTTTGATTTCCCTGATTCTGTCTATGGCAAGCTGATATCTCTCGTGTAATATATCATCGCTTATGTCATACATAAAAAGTAAACATTTCTCCCTTCAAAATCATTCTATCCGGCTTTCCGGGTGTTCAGGCGCCTGCGCTGCTTCTTTCAAAGCATTCCGGCCAGGCCCGTACAGAAAATCAGAAACCAGCCGGCGACCATCATGGCGCTGACAATGGTACCGAGCCTCGAAAAAAAGTAGGATTTGCAGTCATCATGAAAACTCATCAACCCCTGCGCCATACCGATAAAGGCAATGGCAAATCCGGTAAAGCCTGCAGCGCCGACCCACTCCGGAAGGCCCTCCAGAACCAGCGTCACCAGCGCTGTCAGGGTAATAAGCACGCCAAAAGAAACCAGCCCCAGAATCAGGGCCGCAATGCCCCGTTTTGAATGCCTGGTTTCCTTATAGGTATAAATATAGGAGTAGATCTGTTTTCGTCTTGCCATCAGAATTCCACGAACCTCTTGCGAAGCAGAAGCTTGGCGCCGGTCACGATCAGAACGGTCCCGGCCGCGATCCCGGAGACAACCACAAAAGTACCGAATGCAACATTCAGTGCTCCGACATTATTCATCGTCTTATAGATCATTTCCTGATTTTTCATATTCTCCTCACTCCACTCTCAACTCTCCGCTCTGAGCTCTTCCTGCTCATTCCCTGGCGCCGTACTTCTCATAATAGGCCTTAATGGCCGCCATGCGCTGATCATCAATGATCAGCTGCCCGTTCACCTCATTTTGGGAAAGATATTCGGTCACCTCCGCCATGTTGACAATGGCAGCTGTCGGGATCCCGAAAGT
>JAGCAV010000273.1 GCA_017652545.1 Lachnospiraceae bacterium | reverse complement strand
TTCACATGAGCCCGATCTATCAAAAAGGCGGTATGATCGTATGTCTTCACAACAGGGAGTTCATAGAAGGCATTCCCTCCGCGGAGGCTTCCTCTGATACTTCATGGATCGACTCGGTCGCGCAGTAAACTGATCGTCCCAATCGGACGGAAACGTAAAGGAGAAAGAATATGGCGAAAATCGGCGTCCTCGGCGCGGGGACCTGGGGCATGGCCCTTTCCCGCATGCTGAGTCTGAGCGGACATGAGATCACAGTCTGGTCCGCGCTGGAAAACGAAGTCACTGAATACGCGTCATCCAGGCGTCATCCCAACCTGCCGGGCATGATCATTCCGGATGAGATCGTCTTTACCGGATCCATCGCTGAGGCGGTCTCTGAAAAGGATGTGCTTCTCTTCGCGGTTCCTTCTGTTTTTGTCAGAAGCACCGCCCGGAACGCGGCGCCTTTCGTCCCGGACAGGCAGATCATCGTGGATGTAGCCAAGGGAATTGAACCGGAGACCCTGATGACGCTGACGGAAGTGATCCGTGATGAGATGAAAAAAGCCGGAAAGGCAAACGTCCGCATGGTGGCGCTCTCCGGACCTACCCATGCAGAAGAAGTCGCGGTCGATCTTCCCAGCACCATTGTGTCTGCCAGTGAAGACGCGCAGGCAGCCTCCTATGTACAGGACATCTGTATGAACACCTGCATGCGCGTATACACGAATCCCGATGTGCGCGGTGTGGAACTGTGCGGCGCCATGAAGAACATCATTGCCCTGGCGTCCGGCATGTGCCTCGGACTGGGATACGGGGACAATACAAAAGCCGCGCTGATGACGCGCGGCATGGCAGAGATCACCAGGCTCGGAATGGCCATGGGCTGCAGCGCCGGTACCTTTGCCGGACTCGCGGGGATCGGCGACCTGATCGTCACCGCCACCAGCGTCCACAGCCGCAACAACCGGGCCGGATACCTGATCGGCCAGGGAAAAACACCTGAAGAAGCCAAACGTGAAGTCGGCATGGTCGTGGAAGGCATCAATGCGCTGCCCGCCGCCATGGAACTCGCAGAGAAATACCATGTGGAAATGCCGATCTGCAACGGGGTCAATGAGATCATCTGCCACGGCGCGTCAGCCAGAGACGTGGTCCATCAGCTGATGGAGAGGCCCAAAAAATCCGAAGCGCAATGATCTGTGCCTTTCCGGTTTTTTACCCCTCTCCGTTCGCAACCACCGGTGTGGGCCTGCGCTGATCAAAGACTTCCGATGCGGCAAACATGCCGTTCAGCACCGTGGTCTGTCCTGTACTGGCCTGATAGAGCATATATCCGTCCAGGTCAATACGGCCCTGCCGTACATAGTCGGATGTGATCTGGACCCAGTACGGGACAGATCCATCCACGTTGCAGTAGAAGTTGTACCCCGCGCTCTTATAATAAGCGTACTGCTCATTGTCAGACGAGTATCCTTCCCAGGATCCGATGTCGTTGCCGTGTGCGAATATGATCGTATCGACCGGGCCAACGATGTTCTGCACATTCTCCACCCATTTTTCATTGTCAACACGGAGTGTGTCCGCGCTTTTCCCGGTCACGCTCAGATGGCCCCAGGTATGGCTTGCGAACTCCCATCCTTCACGCTTGATGGCCTCCGCGATCTTTGTCGCCTCGGCAATCTCTGTCTGGCGGTCGAAGTCCGGATGCTCAGCCAGCCAGGCCGCCTGATCTTCCATCAGGTGTTCCCTCAGCTCATAATCCTTATCTGTTCTGTATCCAAACACACCGTTATAGCCTGTCATGGCGATCAGCCCTCTGGCCCCTTTATAGGACGCATCCGGATGAGCCGCGATAAAGCTGTTCAGTCTGGGTACGACATCATAATCCCCGATCGTTGTATTTCCCGAGGCATCCGTATACTGGCATTTGACAAGGCCGTTCTCGTCAAGGACCAGTTTCTCGGGGAAGCCCGCCGCTTTGTAGGAATGATAATAGGAAAGATCGTCTACAGACAGCACGATGGGTCTTTTCCCGGGGGGAAGCATCAGAGATGTATTCGGTTCAAAATGAACACTGCCGTCCTCATTCGTGGTCTGAATGACCAGATCCCGCAGTCTGACATACACATATCCGGCATCATAAAGTCTCTGTGTGATCTTGTCAAACTCATCGACTGTCGTCATCCAGGCATTCATGCCGTCCACCGCGAACTGACCGAGCACGGACACATTAAAGGCCCTGTCCGTATCGTTCAGCAGTGAATGATAAAAAATATGAGGCGTAGCTGTCACATCCACAGCCACACAGCTGTCCCGCGCTGCCGTATATTCCTCGACTGCGGCGCTGATGGCCGCGTTGCTCTCAGCTCCGGGCACCGCCTGCAGTGTGGCGATCGCGGCGTCATAATCGTA
>JAGCAV010000272.1 GCA_017652545.1 Lachnospiraceae bacterium | reverse complement strand
TTTTCCAGCTCGCCCTGCACATCCCTGTTTTCGGGAAGCATAGGGAACAATATCCTGTCGACCTCCTCGTAGCGTTCCCGCATCTTCTTTGTGGAATGGCTCTGTCCGATCAGGATATAGAGCGTGGTGCCGAGGATCGGTGCGGCCATGATCAGGATCAGCCAGGGCATTTTCATGGCGGATGTCGTGTCCTTGTTGTAGATCCACAGGATCAGCAGGATCGCGATCCCTCGTGTGATAATGGCGATCCACTCCGCGTAAGCGGCCAGATATCCGACGTTGATCAGAATCAGCACGACCTGCAGAATGATGGAGAAGAGCGCGAAGATCAGCCGCTTCACACCGTTTTTCCGGCTTGCCGAACCTTCCAGACTGAATTGCGGGTTGATCATTTCATTCATTTGAGGCATATCCTATTCCTTTTCTCGTTCTTGCGGACAGATTTCCTGACAGACATGAGCGTTGCCCGGATCGAACAGATTTCAGGCATTATGTTTCAGATTCATCGACATCCACCAGGATGAAGTTTCCGGGCAAGTCTTCCGGATTTATGCTGATATCGTTGTTGCAGATCGCGATGTCGAAGGAGGTCAGTGGCACCAGGCTGCAGAAGGCCTTGAGATAAAGCTTGCTTGAGTCGAGCAGAAGAATGTTCGTTGATGACAGCTTCATGACTGCATCTTTGATGGCCATGGTCTCTATTTCAGCGGTGTAGATAAGCTTACGATCAAGATCTACACCGATGCAGCTGATGAAGGCGTAGTCGAAGTTGAATTTCGAGAGTGCCTCGATCGAGAGAGGTCCGATGGACATTCCGTATTTCGGGATATAGCTTCCTCCGATCACGAAGACTTCTGCCTCGCCGCTGTGAAATGCATTTGCAGCAAGCAGGCTGTTCGTCACTATTTTGACACGACGATTCTTCAGGTATTTGACCATGGGAACTATGCTGCTTCCTCCGTCCAGAAAAACGCAGGCGCCGTCTTCCACGAAGGAGGCGGCTTTTTTGCAGACAGCATCTTTTTCACGGGCGTGAGCGGTGCGTTTCTCAATCTCCAGCTCATCGCCCATGGTCACGATGTGCCTCTTTTTCAGACTGCGGGCCCCCCCATGTACCCGGACAATTTTTCCGAGCTTTTCGAGTTCTTCGTAGTCCCTGCGGATGGTCGTCTCAGTCACGCCAAGTATTTCCGCCATTTCCCTTGTGTTGACAATACCGCGCTCGTTGACCATCTCTTCGATTTTTTGAAATCTCTGTCCCTGGATCATATGTGACCTCCTGGTATCTGGAAAGAGGAAAACAAAGCCGATATGATGATCGGCGCCTTCTTTTTTTCAGTTTATCACTTTAACGGGGACAAGTCAAAACTTCAGTATCCGGGATCATGACTTTTCCGAAATAAAATGCACAAAAACGAACCTGTAATTTTGTAAAAACATACAAAAGTAAAAATATACGCACAATAATGTTCAAAAATGTTTGCAATTTGTTCGCAAATGTGAGATTATGTCGCTGAGATAAATGCGGCGTGCATTTTTGGCGACGCAGGTATAAAAGATATTATTTATTTAAAAAGGAGGTTTTACGTATGACAAGGAAACAACTTATTGCAATGACGGCAGGCGCTGCCATGGTCCTCGGTTTTGCTTTTACTGCTATGGCTGAGGATGATGTTATCAAGGTCGGCGTTTCTTTCGGTACTCTTCAGGAAGAGCGCTGGGATGCTGAGCGTGAGAGAATGCTTGAGATGGCGGATGAAGATCCGGATCTTGAGGTGATTTACACGGATGCCGATACGGATGCCAATCTTCAGAACGACCAGATCGAGAACATGCTGTCCCAGGACATCGACGTCCTGGTCATTGGACCGCAGGATTCAGAAGCAGCCGCGGCAGGTGTGGAAGCAGCGAAGGAAATGGGCATCCCGGTCGTTTCCTATTGCCGTGTCGTAAATTCAGATCTTATAGATGTAATCGTCAGTTATGACTACACAACGATTGGCGAGGAGAATATGAAGATGGCTGTTGAAGCCGTTCCTTCCGGCAACTACATGCTTGTGAACGGTCATGATGCAGACTCTGTACCGCATGACGAGAACACCGGATATCATAACATCATCGATGAGTATGTTGATAAGGGTGACATCACGATCGTATTTGACAACTACATCGAAAACTGGAATCCGGACGGAGCCATGGCTGCTGTCGAAAACGTTCTTACTCAGTATGACAATGACATCCAGGCCATCATCTGCAACAACGACGGTATGGCAGGAGGTGCTGTACAGGCACTGATCGCACAGGGTCTCGAGGGACAGGTCTATGTAGCAGGTATGGATGCTGAACTGGCGGCCTGCCAGAGAGTTGCCGAGGGTACGCAGTCTGCGACTGTCATCACCGGCTATGATGATCTTGCTGAGGCGGTTATCAAGGCTGCTGTCGAGCTTGCAAAAGGTGAAGAGCCCTCCGATATCACAGGCACCACAGAGGTTATGGGCAAGGAGATTCCGACAATTGCCTGCGCCCCGGTTGTGGTTACAAAGGATAACATTAAAGAGACCGTTATCGACACCGGTTTCCGTGCACTTGAGGATGTGTTCGCGAATGTTCCGGAGGACGAGTGGCCCGAATAATGCATGGCCGCATTTTGTTCGCAGTTTACAGGCATTGAGCGACTGCCGCACCTGGCTTATGCTGTTTTGCCTGGTGCGGCAGTTTTCGCCCAGACATTTGCAGATCACTGCCGGATCGGAGGAATCGAATGGTCGGGAATGATATTCTCCAGATGAAAGACATTGTAAAAAGATTTTCATCTGTGACTGTCCTGAAAGGAGTGAACTTTCAGGTAAAGGCAGGGGAGATCCATGCGCTCTGCGGGGAGAACGGAGCAGGAAAATCAACGATGATGAAAATCCTGAGCGGGTTTTACCCGTATGGGGAGTACGAGGGGGAGATTCTGATCGACGGGGAACCCCAGCGGTTCGCCAATACCAGAGAATCTTCCGCTGCGGGCATCGAGATCATTTACCAGGAGCTGGAAGTGGCTGGCAACATGACGGTCGCTGAGAATATCTATCTGGGACGGGAGCCTGTCCGCAGAGGCGTTATTGACAAGGAAGAAATGATTCACGGCGCTGCCCAGATTCTGAAGCGCCTTAAGGTGGATATTGATCCGAATATAAAAGTTGAGAAACTAGGCGTTGGCATGAAGCAGATGGTGGTTATAGCCAAATCCCTGCTCAAGCAGCCCAAGGTGCTTATCCTGGATGAGCCCTCTGCGGCTCTGTCAGAGGCGGAGACTGAGAACCTCCTCTCCATCTTGCGGGATCTGAAGCAGCAGGGTGTGACGTGCGTGTATATCTCTCACCGCCTCGATGAGGTCATGGGGATTGCTGATACGATCACGGTCATCAGGGACGGACAGTCCATCATCACGGACTCACGCAGCAATATGGATAAGGATAAACTGATCCGGTACATGGTCGGACGCAGCCTGACGGACCAGTTCGCCGCAAAGGGGAGCGCCAAAGTGCATGCGGCGCGGGATGTTATCTTTTCAGTGGAACACCTGGACGCGGTGCATCCGCGCACAGGAAAGCGCATCCTCCGGGATGTCTCCTTTGATCTTCGCAGGGGGGAGATCCTCGGCTTTGCCGGCCTGATCGGAGCCGGCAGGACAGAGACGGCCATGGCGGTCATGGGCGTGCTGGACGCGAAAGTAACAGGCAGCTTAAGCCTGGAGGGAAAGCCGGTCAGCAACCGGACACCCAGGGAGGTCATTGATCAGGGAATCAATATTGTGACAGAGGACCGGCGCGTTTATGGGATTGTGCCGGACGAAGACATAAAGAGCAACGTGATTCTCTCAAGCTTAAAGAAGGTCTCAAAATGCGGCATCATCTTACAGAACGAGGCAATCTGTTCTGCGAATGATTTTATGAAGAGGCTTAAGATAAGGGCAAGATCCATCGATCAGGAGGTTGGCAGATTGTCTGGCGGAAACCAGCAGAAGGTGGTCATTGCCAAAGCCCTGCTGACAAAGCCCAAGGTGCTCATCCTTGATGAGCCGACTCGCGGCATTGATGTCGGAGCGAAGGCTGAGATCTATCAGATTATGGAAGAACTGGCGGAGCAGGGTATGTCGATCATTATGATATCCTCAGAACTTCCTGAGATATTAGGAATGGCTGACAGGGTTGCGGTCATGTGCGAAGGCAGGCTGACCGCCATTCTCGACAATAAGGATCTGACACAGGAGATTGTAATGCGCTATGCAACGGAGGTGCAGGCATGAATACAGAAACGAGGGATAACAGAGCCATTCTGGAGCTGATCAAAGCGAATATACGCTCCTATATTATGATCATCGCTCTGATCGTGCTCTGGCTCATATTCGGCATACTCACCAAAGGTGTATTTCTCAGGCCCAGGAACCTTTCCAACCTGTTCCGGCAGATGGCGACCACAGGCATCATTGCTGTCGGTATGACAACAGTCATTATATGCGGGTACATGGATCTGTCGATCGGTTCAGTGGCAGGCGCTACGAGCGCACTGGTCGCGGTCATGGTTTCGGAGCACGGTTTCAGCCCGATCGTTGCTATACTTGCAGCCCTGGTTTTTGGACTCCTGATTGGCGCGTTTGAGGGTTTCTGGACAGCTTACATGGGTGTTCCGGCCTTCATTGCCACGTTGGGCGGACAACTGATCTTTCGTGGGGCGACGCTGTTCATTACAAGAAGTAAATCCATCAAGGTCAATAATCCGGATATCATCTTTATCGGACAGGGATATGTGCCGCTTCTCATGGGCGTCATCCTCGCCGTAGCTGCCGCTCTGATTCTTGTAATCCTGGAGATACGCGGACGCGCAAGCAAGAAAAAATACGGACTCATGGTGCCTCCTGCTTCCCGAAGCGGCCTGAAGCTTGTCGTTATGACAGGCCTGATCACGGTGTTCATGGTGCTGATGTATGTATACAAGGGAATCCCGATCGCATTGCTTATCCTGCTGGCTCTGGCAATGATTGTAGATTTTGCCCTGACAAGCACAAAGTACGGCAACAGCGAGTACGCAATTGGCGGAAATGCACAGGCGGCACGGCTGTCCGGCATCAATGACAAGAAGATCGCGTTCATATCATTCCTGCTGCTCGGCGTGACAGGCGCAATTACGGGTATTGTGCTGACCGGACGTCTCGCTTCCGGTACACCTTCGACGGGTACCGGACTGGAGCTGGATGCAATCGCTGCCTGTGTCATCGGCGGCGTCAGCCTCTCAGGCGGCAAAGGCCGCGTATGGGGCGCATTGGTGGGTGCCCTGGTCATGGCAAGCATTGCCAACGGGATGAGTCTGCTTTCCCTGCAGACCTATCTGCAGGACTGGATCAACGGCATGGTGCTGATCATCGCCGTCTTTATCGACGTGGTCAGCTCAAGAGTACTTTCTGAATAAAGAAGAGAGGGTGATGGATATGGCTAAGATACCGGATGGTTTTCTGATCGGTACTTCAAGCAGCGCCTGGCAAATAGAGGGAAACGCTGGAAAAGCTCCGGAGCAGAGAAGTTGGGCGGATCTTTTTTATGAGACGGATCCCTCCCGTTGGATCGGGGCTCAGAGTCCGGACAGAGCCTGTGATTTTTACCACCGCTATCCTGAGGATATCCGCACGATGGCGCAGTATGGGATGCGCGCCTTTCGCTTTACGATCCAGTGGGCCAGGTTCATGGAGGATCCGTTGAAGGGAAGTGTATCGCAGGATGCTGTTGAATATTACCTGGATGTGATTCGGAAAATCCGTGAGAATGGCATGGAGCCGGTGGTTTCCCTGGAACACTGGGATATCCCTGCAGTCCTGTTCGAAAAGTATAATGGCTGGGTGAGCCGGGAGACGGTCGGCCTTTATGAAAAGTACGTAGAAGCCGTTCTTGAAGCCTTCCACGGGAAGGTGCAGTACTGGTTCGCCTTTACAGAGCCGACCACTCCTATTGACAACGGATATATGGAGAAGCTTTGGTATCCGTTCAGGCATGACCCCAAGGAGGCTTACCAGGCTCATTTCCACAAGATGCTCGCGATATCCCGTGCTGTTCGTGTTTGTCGGAAGTACGAAGCAGATGGCTGCCGTATGGGTGTTATGCTTCACCTGACTCCTGTGTACGCACGCAGCGGTGAAGCACGGGATGTTCAGGCTGCGTATCTGGCAGATCTGTTCAATGTCAGGCTTTACCTGGATCCCTGCCTGAAAGGAGAGTATCCGCCTGATCTTATTCGGATCCTGGAGGAGCAAGGCTGCATGTTCGACTGCAGGGAAGAGGATCTTGAGCAGATTCGCCGGTATCGGGTCGCCATACTCGGAACAGATTATTATTTTCCGATCCGCGTGAAGGCGCGGGAAAGCGCGTATACGAGGGAAGCTTTCCACCCGGAGCTGTTTTACGAGCCGTGGGTGATGCCCGGACGCCGTTTCAACAGCGACCGCGGCTGGGAGATCTACCCGCAGGCATTGCTCGATTTTGGGATCAGGTTGAAAGAGGATTACGGAAATATCCCCTGGTTCATCAGTGAGAACGGGATTGGCATTGCAGGTGAGGAGAGGTTCCGCAGGCAAGACGGCATCATTGATGATAAGTACCGTATAGAATTTATCAGGGATCATCTTTTCTGGGCGTTGAAGGCCAAAGAAGCAGGCTGCAGATGCTTTGGATATCTGATCTGGTCCTATGTGGACAATCTCTCGGCGCTGAACGCTTTCAAGAACAGGTATGGCCTGCTTGAGCTCGACCTTAAGACGCTGGAAAGAAGGCCAAAGCGTTCGTTGCTATGGCTGAAAGAAGCGCTTGAACGCAAGGAAATATAAAACGAAGAACGGGAAAGGAGAAAGGACAGGAGGGCGAAGATGAGTGATGAGAAAAAACTGCAGCTTGTCAGGAAGCTGCGGGCTGCGGATCCGGGGAAGACCCGTGCACTGATCGGTTTTGACGGATTTGTTGATACGGTCGTGCATCCGGTCGACACGCGTACCGGACCTGATACCTACGTTAGGATCCGGACAATCAGGGATTACGGCGAAAAATTCCTTGCAGCAGCAGGATTGAGCATGAACATTGAGATGGTGCCTCATGAATCAAAGATCGGCGGAATATCCGCGATCCTCGCGAATTCACTTTCTCTGCTGGGACTTGATCTGACCTTCATAGGAGCCTGCGGCGAGGATGCACTGGTTCCCGTCTACAAGGAGATGGCGGGGCGCTCAAAAGTCTATTCGATCTGTGATCCTGCCACTTCGGACGCCATAGAGTTTATGGACGGCAAGGTCATCAGCAGCAAGCTGGAGCCTCTCAAGAATGCCAACTGGGAGCATGTGTGCAAGCACATCCCGCTGGATGCACTTGTGGATATCTATGACAGCGCTGATCTGATCGGGTATGGTGGCTGGGCCCTCTCCATCAATGTGAATTCAATCTGGAAGGGCGTCATAAATGAGGTCTTTCCACGGATGAAAAGCACCGGCAAAAAGCAGATGTTTTTCGATCTTTCTGATCCGGCGAAGCGCACGAAAGAAGATATACTTGAGGCGATTGACCTGATCCGTGCGCATCGTGACCGATTTACGGTAGGCATCGGATTTAACGAGAAGGAAAGCTTTGAGATCTGTGAGCTTTATGGGAAGACAAGAAATGATTTCTCCTCCATGCGCGAGGTTCCCGAGTTCCTTCGGGAGAAACTTGGACTGGCGTATGTAGTGGTACATCCTGTGAAGAGCGCCTGCGGCTGTGATGGTGAGACCAGCGCAGAGGTCTGGGGACCCTTCTGTGCCGAACCCCGTCTTACAACCGGTGCGGGCGACAACTTCAACGCCGGTTTCCTGACAGCGCGGATGCTTGGCCTGCCTCTGGACGAGTGCCTGATGACAGGCACCGCCAATTCCGGATTCTATGTTCGCAACGCCCGCAGCGCGACGTACGGCGAACTCTGTGATTTCATGGAAGACTGGGGAAACGGAAAAGTCACCGGGTAAGAATACGGATAAACAATAAAACTCAGGCAATCATAAATAAAGTGAGGAGGGAGGGTAACGCGCATAGAGTGCAGGCTGTGTTACCCGTGAGGAAAATGAAAAAACTTACAAAAAAAGCAGCAGAAATGATACTCAAGGAACAGGCAGCTTACATTGATTATTCCGTTCTGAAACCGGAATTCACACCGGACCAGATCATCGATCTGACCAGGGATGGTGTAAAACTTGGCTGTGCGACCATCTGTATCAACCCGGGTTACATGGATCTGTGCGATCCTTATGTGCGCGGGACCAGGACAGGCCTCTGCCCGGTCGTAGACTTCCCGTTTGGCACAAGCTCCACGGAATCCAGGATCAGACAGATCGAGATCGTCGCCAGATATGACACGGTCAAGGAAGTGGACGTGGTTGTAAACTTCGGCAAGGTCAGGGCCGGACTCTATGACGAGGTCACCGAAGACCTGAAGGCCTGTGTGGAAGCTGTTCATAAATATGGCAGAGAGATCAAGGTGATCTTTGAAACGGATGCTCTGACTGAAGAGCAGATTCGCAGGACCTGTCACTGCTGTATGGACGCGGGTGCGGATTTCGTCAAGACCAGCACAGGTTTCCTCACCGGTTTTGAAGCCCATGGCGCGACGCCTGAGGTGATCAGGATCATGCAGGAAGAGGTCGGGGATGTCTGCAAGATCAAAGGAAGCGGCTGTATCCGCACCAGAGAGCATTTTCTGGAGCTTATCGACATGGGGATTGACAGGATGGGCATCGGATATCGTTCCGTGCCGGTTGTGCTTGGCCTTAGCAAATAATCCGTCCTGACAGTCTTTTACAGGGCTGGCGCATTATCTGATGCGACGGCCTGAGCTGCGGCACGAACTGCTGCAGCTTTTTTTCTTGAGTAATCATAAATCATAGGGCATAATGAAGCGATAGAAAGAATCATGAGAAGAACCTGATTTCTGATGGTAAATCGGTTTTCCGGCAGAGGGCAGTATTATGAAGATGCTATGGAAACTGAGTAAAGAAGCGACACGGTATAAGGGACTGTATATCCTGGCGATCCTTGCCACCCTGTCGCTGACCCTGGTCAATCTGGCTGCGCCGAAGGTGCTTTCCGCCATGACCGGAATAGTGGAAGCGGGCGTTGATGAGAGCGGCCTGGCTCAGATCGGGAAGCTGACAATGCTTCTGGTCATCCTCTACCTCTCCAGGGTGCTTTTCCGGTTCCTGAGCAATTATCTGGCCCATAAGGCTGCCTGGTATCTGGTCGGAGACCTGCGGACCAGGACCTATGACAAGCTGGAACGGATGCATCTGGGATTTTTCCATGACAAACAGACAGGCGATCTGATGAGCAGGATCGTGAATGATACCAGAGACTTCGAACTGCTTTACGCCCATCTGATCCCTGAATCGATCACCAATATCGTGACCGTGGCAGGTGTGCTGATCATCCTGCTGACCATTAATCCGGGACTGGCTCTGATTACCTGTGCCCCGATCCCGCTCATTCTGATCTCCGGAATTGTCTTTGCCAAACGGGTGCGGCCCTATTTCAGGGTCTCTCAGGCGAAGATGGGTGAACTGAACGGCAAGCTGCAGGACAATCTTTCCGGAATTCATGAGATTCAGTCTTTCGGCCGTGAAGAATATGAGACCGAGCGGGTCAATGAG
>JAGCAV010000271.1 GCA_017652545.1 Lachnospiraceae bacterium | reverse complement strand
TGAAAGCGTTGATCTGCTTTCCGGTTATGTCTTTTCCTCTCATATATAAAACCCCTTTTCGGATATCAAACTGTACTTGGATAACCACGCATAGTATCCACTATAGTATAAAGATTCAATTTGGAATATAGCACATTTTGCAGTCAAAAGTAAATCCCCAAATTGAACGCCGCCTATACTTTTTTGAGGCGGGATCATTTCAGTTTTCGATGCCTTTGAATCCATATCTTCTCAATTTTTGCACTTTATTCCCAGTTTTCCAAAATTTTTTTGCAATAATGCCATTTAACAAAATAATAAGAGATTTCTCCTGACGCCGGTCATATACAGACATATTCCTATCACCCCTTTCCTGGATACCAAAGTACAGTTATGTATCCATTTCTTACACATATATCAAAAGGCTCTTTCCCACCTTATTTGGTTCGATTATATCCGGTGCCGGTTACCCAATCGGTTACATAAATAACAGCTGCAGAAAATCTGCAGCTGTTTATTTCATATTTGCCTCTTTTATTCCCGGGGTCTCCCCCGGTGGTTCTGCTGTTTCCTCCCGCACCCACTTCAGAAACGTCCGATGTGTGATCCCCAGCTCCTGCGCTGCCGCGCGTGCCGAGATCTTTTTCTGTTCCCAGGCTGCCTTCATCGCTTCATATTCCGGAGGCCGCTTTAAGGGTGCTCTTCCGAACCGGACGCCGTTCTGCTTTGCGATGGCAATGCCCTCCGCCTGCCGCTGCCGTATGAACTCCCGCTCCGTCTCTGCCACATAGGAGAGCAGCTGCAGTACGATATCCGCGATCAGCGTCCCTGCCAGATCCCTGTCCCCCTCCGTATTCAAAAGAGGCATGTCCAGGATCACGATATTCACCTGCTTTTCTTTTGTCAGGACTCTCCACTGCTCCAGGATCTCCTCATAATTCCTGCCCAGCCGGTCTATGCTCTTGATGATCAGCTGATCCCCCGGCCGGAGTCTTCGCATCAGGCGCAGGTAAGCAGGCCGTTCAAAGTCCTTTCCGGATTGCCGGTCACAGTATATATTTCCCTCCGGGACCTGCCAGGACTCGAGCGCGGCCAGCTGGCGGTCCAGGTTCTGGTCTTTTGAGCTGACACGGCAATACGCGTACTTTTTCATGACCTCCTCCGGGACATTTGTGACATGTAAAATATTATATCAATACGCAATGTCTGTAAATATGAATCTCCCTTATTTATCACGCTGTTTTCTGTTTCCCCATTTCTTTGGCGGATTTTGGACAGCGCTTTTTGTTTATAGAGAGTATTTACAAACTATATGTTACGCATTATAATGCGTATGATAAATATTTTATGTCAGGAGGTAGTCTATGAAAAAACATCCCTTTGTTTCAAAAAAAGCATGTGCCATACTCACAGCGGCTTCACTGCTCTTCTCACCGGCATCAGCCGGGGTTTCCCCGCTCAGCCCGCCCGGACCTCTGTTCGCATTTGCCGGGGAAGCCCTCACGGAGCAGGAGGGAATAAGTCCCGGCCAGGCGATCACGGATGAGCCGGCGGCAGATGTCCCTGAAACCGAACCTGCGCCGGCTGTCCCGGATGAACCGGTGCCGGAACCGGCGGAAACTGATTCGCAACCGATGGAGACTGATCCACAGCTGGCGGAGACTGATCCGCAGCTGGCAGAGACTGATCCGCGGCCGGCGGAAACTGACCCGCAGCCGGCGGAGACTGATCCGCAGCCGGCGGAAACCGATCCGCAGCCAGCGGAAACTGACCCGCAACCGATGGAGACCGATCCACAGCCGGCGGAGACAGATGTCCCTCCGGAAGCTGTATCAGCCGGGCAGGCTGATGATGCAGATTCGGAAACCGGAACCGAAGCCGTTTCCGAGGCTGCCTCAGAGACCGGGCAGGCCGAAAGCCTTACAGAAACGGAACCCTCAACGGAATCCGCAATGGAATCTGCAACGGAAACAGTTTCAGAAACTGTTACGGAAACCGAATCCGAAACAGAGACAGAAGAACCAGAGACAGAATCTGAAGAGGATCACACCCATATCATCCTGTTCGAGGCGCAGGCGGGTGTCACATTTATCATGAAAGATGACAGGCTTTCCTATCAGGAAGGCGAGCAGGTCACCTTTGATGTCATAACCGATGAGGCGCACGATCTGGATCAGATCCGCGCCAGGCAGGTACTGGTCCTGTCCGCGGAGGAAACCTCCGGAACTGCCGGTCTTGGCAGCGGCAGCATCGGCGCAGGCGCCGGTGCCGGCAGCAGCACGGACAGCGGCGCCCTCACGCTGATCGAAGGAGCGGAGGTCCCGCTTGCCAGATCAGGTTCTGCTCCGGATCCGGTGCCCGAAGAGACAGCAGCCGGGACAGGCACAGAGACGACGGACACCTTTTCCTTTGTCATGCCGGATGAGGATGTTCTGCTGATGGCTGCAGCCACCCTGGCCGCACCGTCTTCCACAGACGTTGAACTCGAGTATGGAGGCATCAAAAACATCCCGCAGTCCTGGACGCCGGACGGAATGGAATGGGCCAACGGCCGGACCAGCATCGGCTATTCCAGATACCGCACCGTCACCATGCCGGACGGCAAGACCAGGGTCTGCTACTGTCTGGAGCCGGTCCTCGGCGCCGATGACGCGGGCAGTTACACCGCCAGACGGATCACCGGTTCACCCCTGCTGAAAAAAGCGCTGTTCTACTGTTACGGAGGCCCCGGCTGGAACGGCGGCGGACTGAAGGATGTGCTCTCCGACTGTTCATCTAACGATGAATACTATGTGGCCTCCCATTTCGCGCTCGCCCTGATCTATCTCGGGAAGAACGGAAAATGGAACAAGGTCATTTCCGACGGTGCCGAATATGACGCCATGAATGCGCGCGGTGAAGCGCAGATCAGCGCGGCGGTCGCTGCCCTCAGGGATCTTCCGGAACCGACAGCGGAGCTTTCCACCACGCAGGTTTCCGGTACATATGATGCCGCAAGCGGGTTTGCCGTGACCCAGTCCGTGACCTATACGTCCAGCATTCCGGGCAATACGCTGAAGGTTGCTCTGCCGGAAGGCGTTTTCCTGGTTTCCTCCTCAGGCGAATTTTCGCCGGGACAGTCGGCGGTGATCAGCCCCGGAGATTCTTTCTATTTAAAAAAGAAGGATTACAGCAGCGCACATACCCAGGAGCTGACGCTGACCGCCGCGGTCGCGACGGATTTTGAAGCATATCTCATCAATGTCGGGGCTGACCGGCAGAACATGGGATTCTCCTATGTGGCCGACAAAACCTTTACGCTGCAGGTTGGCTGGCCCGATCTGCTGACCAGCCTGCAGGTGATCAAGATCGATTCTGTGACCGGCACTTCCTCTCCCGTCAACGGACATTACGCCCTGGACGGCACCGTCTTCGGAATTTATGCGGATGAAGAGCGTTCGCAGCTTCTGGAACAGGTCACCATCTCAGGCGGGAGCGCCCGCTCCTCCGAGAGCTTTGTGATCGGCACGACCTACTACATCGCTGAGATCAGGGAGAATCCGGAATATCAGAAAAACACCGCCGTCTACCCTGTTACAGCCGGAGCAGGCGGTCTTGCGGGCGTTACCTGCCCCAATGTACCGAAAGGCTTTGGCATTTCGGTCTGCAAAAAAGACGCGGAGACCGGTGAAGGCGCACCGCCCACATCTGCCTTACGTTTTGCCGGCGCCCGGTTTGCCGTCTATGCCGATGAAGCCTGTCAGACCAGGGCTGCGGATCTGAACGGCCAGGTCCTTGCGGATCTTGTCACCGGAGAGGACGGAACCGCATCAACGCCCGCCACCCTGCCGGTCGGCGATTACTGGGTCAGGGAGCTCGAACCGCCGACGGGTTACCTGTTAAGCAGCGAGATCCGGCATGTCTCCGCTCAGGACGCCAAAGCAGCCGTCATCAGCCAGAATCCGGCCATCACGCTGACATTTCCCCAGCAGATCATCCGGGGGAATGCCGCGCTCATCAAGATTAAAAATGACAAGGATCAGTCTGTCCGCCCGGCGGCCGGCATCCGCTTCAGGTTTACCTATGTGCAGGATCCCTCTGTTTCCTTTACCGTCTGCGACGCAGGCGAAAACCTGATCGAGACGGACGCGGAGGGCTATGCCTCAACACAGTCAAGCGCTTATCCGCGGGGGACCCTGATCTATGGCGAGTGGCGGATCACGGAGGAAAATCCCCCGGAAGGTTTCAGTCCCATCGATCCGTTCACGATCATGGTCGACAGCGACGGCAGGACTTACCGGTTCTCCGCCAATGACCGCCATATCTACGCTGCCCTGCTGATCGAAAAGCGGGATGCCAACACCGGTTCCTTGCTGCCGCTTCCCGGCGTCGCCTTCCGGATCTTCAAAGAAGGGGCAGACGAAGCCCTCAGCCTGTTCGACCCGGCAAGCCGCACCTACCAGTCCATATGGGTCACCGACGAGGACGGTATGGTCCAGCTTCCGGATACGATCCCGTACGGCAGCTATTTCCTGGAAGAGGATCCTGCCACCCTGCCTGAAGGATACCTGGTCATGGAAAGGCGCTCCTTCTCCGTCACGGAAAGCAGCGCTGATCCCGCCTCTCCGCTGGTCATCACCGCCGATGAACCGCCGCAGACAGGAAACATCACCGTGAAGAAGACTGATGCCGGTACCGGGAAGCCGCTGGAGGGCTTTACCTTCCTGATCAGCGCGGCAGATGACATCACAGATATGACCGGTGCCGTGCGTCCGGGTGAGAATGCCGATGGGGAGCCGGTCTCTCTGAAAGCCGGCACCATTGTGGACCGGATTACAACAGGCCCGGACGGCATGGCCGTCTCCAAAGACCTGTTTCCCGGCGTCTACACGGTTGAAGAAGTAAGCGGCACAAACGGTTATGCCATTCTCACAGAAAAGAAGACCGTCGAATTAAAGCCCGACCGGACCGCGGCGCTGGAAGGGCAGGGATCCGGAGCAGAAACGGCCTTTGAAAACCGCCCCACCACGCTGAAGATCTTTAAAAAAGCATCGGGCGGCAATCAGCCGCTGGAAGGCGTCAGCTTCAGGATCAAAGCCGTATCCGGCAGCGCAGCCGGAGATGCTGCGGCAGGATGGGGTGAGCAGGTCTGCATGACAGACGCTTCCGGGCAGATCCTTGTGGAGAAGCTGCCCGCCGGGGTCACCTATGAGGTACAGGAAATCGCAACTCTGCCCGGCTACAACCCCGATCCGAACACTGTCACCTTTTCAGTCGATGAAAAGGGCCTGATCGACGGAGCCTGGTGCAGGGAACTGACCTTCACCAATGTTCCCAACGTCCTGTCCATTTCCAAGCAGGATATTACCGGCGGGGAGGAGATCCCCGGAGCCACGCTTGAGATCAGGGCTGACGATGGCACAGTTATTGAACAATGGACTTCCACGGACACGCCGCATATCATCACGGCGATCCCCGCAGGCAATTACACCCTGACAGAGACCCTGCCGGCGCCGGGCTACACCACGGCCGAAAGCATCCGCTTTACCGTAACGGACCAGCTTACTGTTCAGAGGGTCACCATGAAGGATGATTTCACCAAAGTGCAGATCTCGAAGGCTGACATCACCGACGGCCAGCCGCTCGAGGGCGCCACACTCATCATCACGGACAGCGCCGGCACAGAACTGGCCCGATGGATCACCACCCGGGAGCCGTACTATATTGAAAAACTGCCTGTCGGTTCCTATACGCTGACCGAGATCTCGGCACCAAAGGGGTACGAAGTCGCCGAAAGTGTCACGTTTGAGGTCAAAGACCACGGTGAGATTCAGAAAGTGACCATGTACGATCATCCGGCGCAGCCGGATATACCCGGCAAAAAGAAACCGAAGACGCCAAAGGCAAAAAAAGCGGCTGTGAGTAAAGCTTCCACACCTGTATCACAGCCGTCCGTAGCAAAAGCGCCAAAGACCGGAGATACGACCAATATCATTCTTCCTGCCCTGGCGGCGTTGCTCAGTTTAATCATGATAGCATATATTGTCTTGCATTTCATCCGAAAAAAGAGAGAAATTTAGGCAATATACTCTAATATTTTGATATGATAGTAAATAATTACATATTATGATGTTTTAATCGCATTATTCTGTGCACAATGTGTGTGTATCGGCAAATTTAAAGTGTTGTCTTTCATTTACACGCAATTTGTCAGAAGAGCATCAGGAGACACAGTCCGTCCTTCTGACTCGATCGCTTCCTTCATGAACCAGCTTTACAAAAAAGCCCCATTGTATATACTATATGTATATACAATGGGGAGGTGATCATCTTATGCTGAAAGCAAAAGTATTCCAAAGCGGCAACAGCCAGGCGATTCGTATCCCAAAAGAGGCGCAGACGAGCCAGAAGGAATTTATCATCCAGAAAATCGGGGAAGGCTATCTGCTTTTTCCCGCCGACGACCCGCATTTTCCCCTCCGGGCCAGTATCGGCCGAATTCCTGACGACTTTATGGAAGACCGCCCGCAGCCTTCATTGTCCGAGCTTCCGCCGCGGGAGGATCTGTAATGTATCTGCTTGATACCAACATCTGTATTTATGGAATGAAGGGAAGATATGAATCCCTTACAAAGAAACTTCTGACGATTCATCCGGATGACATGGCCATCTCCTCCGTCACACTCGGGGAGCTGGAATATGGTGCCGCAAAAAGCCAATGGGCAGACAGGACACATATGTATATGCTTACTTTTGTGTCTGCTTTCAATGTTCTTCCGTTTGATGACCGTGACGCGCTCGCCTTCGGACATCTCCGGGCCCAGCTCGCCAGGGCGGGTACACCAATAGGCGCATACGACATCATGATCGCAGCGCAGGCCCTTACCAGAAACATGACCCTGGTCACACACAACACCGGCGAATTTCAGCGGGTTCCCGGGCTGGTTCTGGAGGACTGGGTCATATAAAACGGGCTGCCAGATGGCAGCCCGTTCCGGTTATCTTATTCTCTCCCGTTCCAGCAGTAGGTGCAGAGATTTTCCTCATCAAGCCCGGTCGCCTCAATCAGGTCGTCCAGGCGGTTGAATGCCAGCGTCGTGAAATGCTGCTTTTCCCGCAGCTTCTCCAGCATCGCGGCATAGCGGTCGGAATCCGGATTGGCATAATCATCCAGGATTCCCCGGGAGACATTCTCTCCCTCCTCCTCGCAGATGACCTGTCTGGCGATCAGCTCCATCTCGGAAGTCGATCTCGAGAAATTCAGGTATTTGCAGCCGAACAGGATCGGCGGACAGGCCGGACGGACATGAACCTCCTTCGCCCCGCTGTTGTACAGGAACTCCGTCGTCTCCCGCAGCTGCGTGCCGCGGACGATCGAATCGTCGATCAGCAGGATCCGCCTGTTCTGGATCAGTTCATGGACCGGGATCAGCTTCATGCGCGCGATCAGATCACGCCGCGTCTGTGTGGGCGGCATGAATGACCGCGGCCAGGTCGGCGTATACTTGATAAACGGACGCGAGAACGGAATCCCCGACTGGTTTGAGTAGCCGATCGCATGGGCGGTTCCCGAATCCGGAACACCGGCGACCGTATCAATATCCGCTTTTGTCAGTCCGTCCCGCTGCGCCAGTTTCTCTCCGCAGTGCAGCCGCATCTCCTCAACAGAAACGCCCTCGTAATGAGAAGTCGGATATCCGTAGTAGACCCACAGGAAGGTGCAGATCCTCATTTTCTTTCCGGGGTCCATCAGGGTTTTCACCCCGTCAGGCGTCATGACCACGATCTCGCCGGGGCCGAGTTCCCGGTAATCCATATAGCCCAGGTTCAGATAGGCAAAGGATTCAAACGAAGCACAGAACCCGTCCTCTTTTTTCCCGATCACAAGCGGGGTACGGCCGACCTTGTCCCTCGCGCAGTAAATACCGTCAGGCGTCATCAGCAGGATCGTCATCGAACCGTCGATCATATCCTGCGCGTAGCGGATTCCATCCAGCAGGTTGTCCTTCTGGTTGATCAGTGTAGCTGTCAGCTCCGTCTTGTTGATGTTCCCGCCGCTCATCTCCAGGAAATGCGTATGGCACCCTGAAAAGACCGTATCGATCAGCTGCTGCGTGTTGTTTACCTTGCCGACCGTGGCAATGGCATATGTTCCGTGGTGGGAACGCACGATCAGCGGCTGCGGGTCATAGTCAGAGATGCAGCCCAGCCCGAGCCAGCCGTCCATCTCCTCGGCATCCGATACAAATTTGGTCCTGAACGGTGTGTTTTCTATGTTGTGAATGGCCCTGTTGAAGCCATCCTTACCGTACACCGCCATACCGGCTCTTCTGGTTCCAAGATGAGAATGATAGTCCGTTCCGTAAAAAAGGTCAATTACACAGTTGTCTCTGGAAGCAGTAGCAAAAAATCCGCCCATCCGGATCCTCCTTAATTAAAGTGTTCTGACTGTCCGATCGTACAGCCGTTTGAAGAAGTACAGCGACAGTGCGACGGAAACCAGTTCCGCGATCGGGAAAGCCCACCACACATTTGTCACGTCGCCTGTCTTTGAAAGCAGCCAGGCTGCCGGGATCAGCACAACGATCTGTCTCGCAATTGAAATGATCAGGGAATAATAGCTCTTGGCAAAGGCCTGGAAAGTCGAGCCCAGCACGATGCAGCCGCCTGCCATCATGAACGACAGGCAGATGATCCTAAGCGCGGGGACGCCGATGCGGAGCATCTCATCCGACGCGTTGAACACGTGAAGCAGCTGAACCGGGATCGACTCAAAGATCACTGTTCCGACTGCCATGATGGAAACCGCCAGGATCAGGGCAAAGCGCAGCGCCTCCTTGATACGCTCGCGGTTGCGCGCGCCGTAATTGTACGCCAGCACCGGGATCAGGCCGTTGTTCAGGCCGAACACCGGCATGAAGAAGAAGCTCTGCAGCCGGAAATACACACCGAACACGGCGATCGCCGTATTGGAGAAGGTCCTCAGGATC
>JAGCAV010000023.1 GCA_017652545.1 Lachnospiraceae bacterium | reverse complement strand
CTCTCCTTCTCAGCCTTTCACACCTCCGCTGGTCAGTCCTGAGGTCAGGTGTTTCTCGATGGTCATAAACAGGATCACGACCGGGATCGTCGCCAGCAGCGATGCGGCAAACAGGTACTGCCATTCAATCATGTTGAATGACGAGAACTGAGTGATACCGACTGTGATCGGCCGCTTTGAAGCAGTCGAGATCAGCACCGTTGAGATGGTGTATTCATTCCATGCGTTGATGAAGACAAAGATCAGGGTCGTCACTATACCCGGTGCCGCCATCGGCAGCAGGACACGGGTCAGGGAGCCGATGGTCGTACACCCGTCGATTCTGGCAGCCTGTTCCATCTCGGGAGAAATCGCGACAAAAGTGCCGCGCAGCAGCCAGATCGCAAAGGCCTGATTGAAGGCCGCGTTGATAAAGACCAGACCCAGGATCGAGTCATTCAGGTGGAGCATGATCATCAGCTGTGAAATACCGATCAGCAGAACGACCGGTGAAAACATCTGGCTCATGATGACAAACCCCAGGAAGGCTTTCTTTCCCTTAAAGTCCATCCTGGCCATAGCGAAGGCTGCCGGTATTCCGCAAAGCATTGCCAGCGCTGTTGCGCCGCCGGCCACCATCATGGAATTGAGCAGGAAACGGGGAACGCCTCTTCCAACAATGTCTTTCAGATTGCTCCAGATCCACTTCGTAGGCACCATATGCAGGAAGTACATATCCAGCGCCTCCGCATTGGAGCGGAAAGCCGTCACAAACATGACATAGTACGGATACAGGGTCACAACGCAGACGGCAATGATAAACACATAGAGCACCGCGCGGAGCACAGTCTGCTTGATCGTGCCGAACCGGATCTGTACTGCTGCAACCGCCGCGATCAGGAAGCAGACCAACAGCAGCCAGATCACCGGACTGCAGTCAGCGGAAAGGTTCTTCAGGGCGGCATCGATGTTCTCGCCCATCCCTCCGTGAAACAGATATCTGTCCACCCTGCCGAAGAACGCCTCTTTGCCGTCTGTGATCAGTTCATCGTTGAAAAGCCGGATCTTCCGCCAGAACGTGTAATTGTTCAGCAGGATCAGGACCGGCGTCAGCAGAATATCCGCCAGCAGAAACAGACATGCACCGCTTCTGAAAAGCTTACTGTTCCTGCTCATCTCCCTCGGCAGAACGCCCAGCCCGCCTGAAATCCCGGCAAGCAGACAGATCACAGCCAGAACCATACATACAGCCATGATCCGCAGCACGTGGGATGCGGGAAGGTCGGCGCCGAAGAAAGACCAGACATTCTTTCGAAAGCTCTCTTCAATGGAAAACGCGACAAGAGAAGTCTTCTCCCCTTTGGAGTTGGTACGTTCCGTCACAGCCTCCCGGATCTCCACCTGCATACCCTGGCTGCGGTACTCTTCGGCGACCTCCTCGACTTCCGCGCGGACTTCCTGATATTTTTCATCTCCGACAAAGGTGTTGGACGATTTTTTCGTATATACGCTGGCTGTAAACCGATAGACCGGCAGGCTCATCAGGACGGCTGCCAGAACCAGTCCGAGGACGAAAAGAATGAGAGCCAGGCGGTTTCTGCGGACGGTATCTTCCCTCACCATTACTCCTCATCCTCCTTCCTCATGACCGTCATCATGTAGATGCCGGCACAGATGCAAAGGATCACAAATCCGATGACGGACAGGGCAATCGCAGGCCCTTTCTTCCGGTCATAAAAGCTGAGCATATACAGATATGTGATCATCGTGTCGGTCTTGTTGGCCGGCGCGCCTTTCGTCATCGTGTAGATGATCGGGAACGAATTGAAGACATAAATAATGTTCAGGACTGTGCTGACTGATAGTGCCGGTCTCACAAGGGGAATTGTGATATTGAACAGTTTGTCCCAGAAACCGGCCCCATCCACGATAGCCGACTCGTACAGTGCGTCATCAATGGACTGCAGACCTGACAGCACGCAGAACGCCACAAACGGGATCGTCACGAAGATGCCGACGCCGCACTCCCAGATGAACTCCACCTGATATGAGGTCCGCCAGTTGATGGCGTTTTTTATGATGCCCAGATTGAGCAGGACATTGTTGAGATTTCCATACTCATACTTGATGATATAATTCCACACCGACGCCTGAATGACGAGAGATGTAGCCCAGGGGAAGATCAGGATCGAACGCGCGATCTTCCTGCCGAAAAACTCCTGGTTCAGCACAAGGGCTATGATAAAACCAAGCAGCGTGGATAATCCGACCACTGAAACGACCCACCAGAAGGTATTTTTCATCACCGTTCCGAAAGCAGGCAGGTTCACGGCATCCACATAATTCCGGATCCCGTTGAAGCCGCCTACCACACCCGATTTCGAGATCTCGCTGAACGAGAGCCTGAAAACGATCATGATGGGAAAAACCACAAATGTCGCGATCAGCACGATGCTGGGCAGCAGCCACAGATACGGCGCCAATCTGTTCTTTCTCGATCCGGCGTTCAAGACTCAATCCTCCATTATCAATAGACGAAAACCGGGCCGGACGCATCAGATACGTTTCCGGATGTTCTGCATCTTACTGCCAGTCACCCGGAATACCGATCCTCTGGTCGGGCCCGTTTTACTCAGTCAGGGATACGCCTGTACGCTCACCCTGTCAATCTGTCAGAAGATCAGCCGACCAGACTCTCCTGGAGTGCATCGAGCTCATCTTTGATGTCAGAACCGGTCAGTGCGTTCTGCTCTGCAGCGATAACGCCCTGTTTGACCTGATCCCATTCTGCCTTGGCAGTCGGATAGAACTGGCAGCCGCCAAGGACATCCAGCCATGCCTCGAAGGACGGATCAGCTTCAACCAGTGCTGCAACCGCGGAATTCACTGCGGGCAGGAAGCCTTCCATGCTCACCCAGCCGACATAGTTTTCCGGATCATAGAAGAATTTCAGGAATTTGCCGATCGCTTCATTTCTGGCATCCTGATCTTCCGCCGCGTCATCCTTGAACGCCATGATGCGGTCCATAACGCCGACAGAGGAGGATTCCTTGCCGTCAGCAGCCGGAATGTTCACGGTCACCATATTGATCTCGCCGCCCTTGTCAGCCACATAGGTGGGAAGCTGGTTCGGAGCGATGATCATGGCCAGCTTGCCGGCAGCAAACATATCCTGCAGGTCGTAGCGGGTCTGTGTTGCCGGATTCGGATTTGTGTAGCCATTGTCAATAAGGCTCAGCGCAAAATTGATGGCTTCCACGTTCTCGTCGGAGTTCACAGCCCATTCGCCGTTCTCATCGACAAAGCCGCCGCCGTTGCCCCAGGTATAGTAAGCAAACGCTGCCTGGCCTTCGTCAGTGGTCATGTCAATGCCCCACGGATACACTTCACCCTCATAGTAGTCAAGGATCGCCTGGCATGCATCCTCAAGCTCGGACCATGTGGTCGGATAGTCAATACCGACTTCCTCGAAGATATCAGCATTGCAGAACAGTGCGCGCGCAGAGGCCAGATCCGGAACAGCCCAGACAGTATCGTCGATCACTGACTGTTCAATGAAGGACGGGAAGAAATCCTGGTACAGGTCTTCCGGGCAGTAATCGGAAACCGGAAGCAGAAGGCCGTCATTCGCGTAATTCGCGAAAACGTCGATGTTCAGGATATCCGGCGCATTCTTGTTGCCGATGCGCGTATCAACTTCAGTGTAGAGATCATTCCAGGATACAACATCCAGATTCAGTTTGATGTCGGGATTCTCCGCCTCAAATTTCTCTACGAAATTGGAGCCGTCCATACCTGAGCCAAGGAACCACTCATTGGTGTTCGGGCCATACTGAGCGATGATGACATCCAGTTCCACGTCGGCCTGCGCCGCAAAAGCCATGCCTGCCGCCATCACACCGACCAGTGCTGCTGTTACTGTGTTACGGATCAATTTTCTCATAAAACATCATCTCCTTTGCTGAAATCTTTGTTATAAACAGCCAAAAAGATTTTAGAATAGACTCTATTTTTTGTCAACTATTTTCCGATCCGTTCATTTCCCGTCAGGGAAGCTGGTGAAACACCCGGTTTCCATCACCGGGTATCCTTCCTTTTCCCCTGCCAGTGCAAACGCCCGGATCATAAAGGCCATATTCCTTGCCACATTGCGCAGGGTCTGCAGTCCTTCCAGATCCTTTTTCACGTCTTCCAGCGTAAAGCCGTGCACCTGGTTCCAGTATGTGCCGGAGGCAACGGGCATTCCGCTGATCGTAAAGTATTTGTTCAGAACGTCAAAAGCCGCTGTATTGCCTCCTCTCCTGGCACTGACGACAGCCGCGCCGACCTTCATATGTTTCGAAAAGGATGTGCTGTAGAACAGCCTGTCCATGAAAGAGAGGATCGTACCATTGGGCGAAGCGTAATAAACGGGACTGCCGACGATCAGTCCGTCCGCTTCGGCAAACTTTGCCGCGACCTCGTTGACCAGGTCATCAAATACGCATTTCCCGGTCCGGCTGCAGCTGCCGCAGCCGGCACAGCCTCTGATTACCTTGTTTCCCACCTGGACAAGATCCGTCTCAATCCCTTCCTCATGAAGGACCGTTATCATCTCATCAAGTGCTGTTGCCGTGCATCCGTGCTGATGCGGGCTTCCGTTCAGTAAAATTACCTTCGCCATGATTTCTCTCCTTCTTAATTCCATTACTGCTTAGAAAGAAGCAAGTGTTGCCCTGAGTTTCACAGCCATCTCATCGATATCATCCTTTGTGATCACAAGCGGCGGGACAAGCCGGATCACATCGGAACCGGCCGAAAGGATCACCAGTCCGTTTTCGAGGGCCCCGGAAACGATCTTACCCACAGGCACATCCCGAACGACCACGCCCTGCATCAGGCCTTTTCCTCTTCTTTCCGTCAGGAAGCCGAATTCGGCCATCAGGCCGTCAAGCGTCTGTTCCAGATACGGCGCGATCTCCCGGACATGACTGATAAGATCCAGCTCGTCAAACAGATCGATCACTGTGGCAGCAGCGCGTGTCGCCAGCGGATTTCCGCCGTATGTCGTACCGTGATCCCCCGGCACCAGTGAAGCCTTTGCCACTTTTTCATTCATCAGGAACGCACCGACCGGTATGCCGCAGCCCAGCGCCTTGGCGCTTGTCATGATGTCGGGCATGATCCCGTATCCCTGGTAAGCGAACCAGTCACCCGTACGCCCCATTCCGCACTGGATCTCATCCAGAATGAGCAGGATATCCCGCTCATCACAAAGCTGCCTGACCTGACGGAGGAACTTTTCATCCGCCGGATAAATGCCGCCTTCTCCCTGGACCGTCTCCATCAGGATGGCGCAGGTCCTGTCGTTTACCTTTGACAGAACGCTGTCATAGTCATTGAAATCAGCAAACTCCACACCGCCCATCAGCGGTCTGAACGCCTCCTGATAATGGGGATTTCCTGTGACCGAAAGCGCGCCGACACTTCTGCCGTGGAAGGAAGCATTCATGGCAATGATCTCATGATCCGTCTTCCCGTCTTTGAGATAGGCATACTTCCTGGCTGTCTTGATGGCTCCCTCAATGGCTTCCGCACCGCTGTTGCTGAAAAACACCTTTGCCATTCCGCTTTTCTTCACAATGCGCTCCGCGGCTTCCATGAGCGGCACATGATAATACAGGTTCGAAGTGTGAATGATCCTGTCGATCTGATCCTTCAGCGCGTCGTTATACTTCTGATTTCCGTATCCGAGGGCATAGACTGCGATGCCTGCCGCGAAATCCAGGTATTCCTTCCCGTCCGTATCATACAGCCGGACTCCTTTTCCGTGGTCAAACACAACCGGGAAGCGGTTGTATGTATGAAGGACATATTCCTCCGTCCTGCTCATATATTCATTTGCGGTCATGCTCTTCCCTCCTCGTAAAACCGTTCCTGCTCATCCCCGATGATGGCTGTCCCGATACCTTTATCCGTAAAGAATTCCAGCAGCAGGGAATGCGGCGTCCTGCCGTCCAGAATATGGACTCTGGACACACCGGCTTCGATTGCATCGATGCAGTTCTGGATCTTGGGCAGCATCCCGCCCCCCGCGAGTCCTTTCTTCAGGAAATCCTTTGCCTCACTCACCGTCATCTCGGAGATCAGGGTTGAGGGATCCTTCGGGTCCTCGTAGACCCCTTCAATGTCTGACAGGAACACCAGCTTGGATGCCTTCATGGCCACAGCCACCGCACAGGCAGCGTCGTCCGCGTTGATATTGAAGGAGTGATACTCGTCATCCGAACCGACCGGGCAGATCACCGGAATGTAGTCATTGTCCAGAAGCGTATCGAGCAGGTGATGGTCAACCTCCCTGATCTCTCCCACATACCCGATGTCCTTGCCGTCAACATACCGCTTGTCTACACGGAGCACCGTCCCGTCCTTGCCGCTGATCCCGACAGCCTTCAGACCGGTTTTTTCCATCATGGACACCAGGCCTTTGTTGACCCGGTTCAGGACCATCTCGGCCACCAGCATGGTATCCTTGTCCGTGACCCGAAGGCCGTTGACAAACTCCGTGTCCAGGCCGACCTTGTCGATCCACTTTGTGATCTCCTTGCCGCCTCCGTGAACAATGATCGGTCTGAAGCCGACCAGTTTCAGGAGCGCGACATCCCTGATGACGTTTTTCTTGAGTTCATGGTCAATCATGGCACTTCCGCCGTACTTGACAACGATGGTCTTGCCATGGAACCTGCGGATATAGGGCAGTGCCTCGATCAGCACATTCGCTTTTGAGAGGAGCGTTTCCATAGAATCCATATCCTTACCTGCTTTCTCCTTTTTTATGATCTGTAGTCTGCGTTAATCGAAATATAGGCGTGAGTCAGATCACAGCCCCAGGCAGTCGCTTCGCAGTCCCCCTGCTTTAAGTCAGCCGTGATCAGAATCTCCTTCTGGGAGAGAATTGCTGTCGCCTTCTCTTCACTGTAGCCGGTATCTACGCCATTCTCTATGATCTTCAGGGAGCCGGCCGCACTGTCAAAATAAAGATCCACTTTCTGCGGATCGAACTGCGCTCCGGAATAGCCCATCGCGCAAAGGATCCTGCCCCAGTTCGCGTCATGTCCCGCCACTGCCGTCTTCACGAGCGATGAACCGATGACGGATTTGGCAATGGTCTTGGCCTCTTCCACCGACGAGGCACCGGTCACCTTCATCTCGATCAGGGCACTCGCGCCTTCACCGTCCGCCGCCATCTTTCTGGCAAGCGTTTTGTTCACCTGATCCAGTGCCGATTTAAACAGGTCATACCGCGCGTCCTCACTGACGATCGGTTCGTTCCCGGCCAGGCCGCTGGCCAGCAGCAGGCAGGTATCGTTCGTGGAAGTATCCCCGTCAACACTGATCATGTTATAGCTGTCCTTAACGCTGTCTGAAAGCGCCTTCTGCAGAAGCGTCTGGTCGATCGCGGCATCTGTGGTAATGAACGCGAGCATGGTGCACATATTGGGATGAATCATGCCGGATCCCTTGCTCATGCCGCCCACGGTCACTTTCCTGCCATCCAGCATAAAGCTGACTGCTGCCTGTTTCGGCACCGTATCCGTCGTCATGATGGCCTGGGCTGCCAGGTCTCCGCCTTTTCCGGTCTCGTCCAGAATCGGCACCATGATGCTGATCCCCTCCTCGATCTTATCGATCGGGACCTGACGTCCGATCACCCCGGTCGACGCAGTCAGGACCGTTTTCTCATCCACCGGGATCCCATCCCTGCCGAATGCTGCCGCTGCCGCCCTGGCTGTCGCGGCACAGATGCGCATGCCTTCCTCCCCGGTACAGGCGTTTGCCACCCCGCTGTTCATCACACATACCTGTGCTTTTTTCACTTCATTAACGATATGCATATCCCAGAGGACGGGCGCGGCCTTTACAATATTGGAAGTAAAGGTTCCCGCTACCGCGCATGGTACCTCGCAAAAGAGCATGGCCATGTCTTTTCCTGCTTTTTTAATGCCTGCCGCGACGCCTGTCGCCTTAAAACCCGCTGCCGCACATACACCGCCGGCAACACTGATGATCTCGTTCATGTCTGTTCTCCACCCTGTTCTTTATGTTTTCTTCTTACGGGAACAACGGCGCAAAAGCCAGTCCCTCTTTTTCATCAAGCCCGAACATCAGGTTCATGTTCTGGACCGCCTGCCCCGCAGCGCCTTTCACCAGATTGTCAATGGCGCCGATCGCGATGATCCTGCCTGTGCGCGCGTCGATCTTGTACCCGATATCCGCAAAATTGCTTCCCTCAACCCATCTGGTCTCCGGAAGGACTCCCTGTTTCAGCAGGCGGATGAAATATTCATCCCCATATTGCGCTTCATAGGCATTGCGCACCATGGCATCCACCCGGTCCGCTCCTTCCTCCGCGAGCACCTTTTTGACTTCTTTTGTCAGGGAGGCATAGCAGGTGGCAAGAATTCCTCTGTTCATGGGAACAAGATGCGGCGTGAAATTGAGCGTCACCTCGTGCCCTGCGGCATACCCGAGCTGTTCTTCGATCTCCGGAGTATGTCTGTGGGAAGTGACACCGTATGCCT
>JAGCAV010000270.1 GCA_017652545.1 Lachnospiraceae bacterium | reverse complement strand
TGTATATATGAAGGACGGTCAGCAGCAGATGGTCAGCTTTGAGTTCGATCAGGAGGTCCTGAAGGACCTTCGCAGACTTGCGCCCCGAAAGGTCAGCAGGGAATGTCTGTGAGCAGATCCGGCTGACAATAGTTAACAAACGCATTGAGAAAAAGGGGGAAAAGTTCCCCCTTTTTTTGCCTTGACAAGAAGGGGAAGCGTTTGTTAGATTCTTTGAAACTTACTTTTTTACAGACAGGAAAGGAGCGCCGCGCGTATGGGAAGAATCATTGGTGAGGGTATTACATTTGACGACGTACTTCTGGTTCCGGCTTTTTCTGAGGTTATTCCGAACGAGGTGGATGTATCTACCTATCTGACAAAAGAGATTCGTCTGAATATTCCGCTGATGAGCGCAAGCATGGATACTGTCACAGAGCACCGTATGGCGATCGCCATGGCCAGACAGGGAGGCATCGGCATCATTCATAAGAACATGTCCATCGATGCACAGGCGGAAGAAGTTGATAAGGTCAAACGTTCTGAGAACGGTGTCATCACGGATCCGTTCTATCTGTCACCCGAGAACACACTGGAAGAAGCCAATGCCCTGATGGCAAAATACCGCATCTCAGGTGTCCCGATCGTGGAAAAAAACGGGAAACTTGTGGGGATCGTGACCAACCGCGACCTGCTCTTTGAGGAGGATTTCTCCAAGCAGATCAAGGAATCCATGACAAGTGAAAACCTTGTGACCGCGCCGGTCGGGATCACGCTGGAGGAAGCGAAGAAGATTCTCGCAAAGGCACGCAAGGAAAAGCTTCCGATCGTTGATGAGAACTTCCACCTGAAAGGCCTGATCACGATCAAGGACATTGAAAAGCAGATCAAGTATCCGCTTTCAGCCAAGGATTCCCAGGGACGGCTTCTGTGCGGAGCCGCCATCGGCATCACCGCCAACGTCCTGGAGAGGGTGGAAGCGCTGGTGGCCGCCCATGTGGATGTCGTTGTGCTTGACTCGGCACACGGCCATTCCGCCAATGTGATCCGCTGCGTGAAGATGATCAGGGAAGCCTATCCCGATATTCAGCTGATCGCCGGCAATGTGGCAACAGGCGAGGCGACGAAAGCCCTGATCGAGGCAGGCGTCAGCACAGTCAAGGTCGGTATCGGGCCGGGATCCATCTGCACCACCCGTGTGGTGGCCGGTATCGGTGTTCCGCAGATCAGCGCGATCATGAACTGCTATGAAGCAGCCAGGGAATACGGTGTGCCGATCATCGCTGACGGCGGCATCAAATATTCGGGAGATGTGACCAAGGCGATCGCGGCCGGCGCGAATGTCTGCATGATGGGCAGCATGTTTGCGGGCTGTGATGAGAGTCCCGGAGAGTTTGAGCTTTACCAGGGAAGAAAGTATAAGGTTTATCGCGGAATGGGTTCTCTTGCAGCCATGGAACACGGCAGCAAGGACAGGTACTTCCAGTCGAATGCCAAGAAGCTGGTGCCGGAAGGCGTAGAAGGCCGTGTTGCCTACAAGGGAAGTGTGGAGGACACCATTTTCCAGCTCGTCGGCGGACTGCGTTCCGGTATGGGATACTGCGGAACAAAGACCATAGATGAACTGAAGGAGAACGGCAGGTTTGTCAAGATCTCCGCGGCATCGCTCAAGGAATCACATCCGCATGACATTCATATTACAAAGGAAGCACCGAACTACAGCGTAGAATAAAGCATGGAAGACGATATCAGGACTCGGAAGAAGCGCCGCAAGTCAAGACATACAGTCATCTTTCTGATTCTTATGGAACTGATCCTGGTGGCAGCCGGGGTCTGCATTGTCATTCTGATGAAGAACCAGAATGACAAACTGAATGACGCGGAGAAGGCGCTCAGCCAAAGCGATACAATTGAATACTATACAGAAGCGCCGTCCGGAGATCCGGAAACCAGGTATTATGTTCCGAAACCGGAGATCAGTGAACAGCTGTTAACGGTCAACGAGTGGTCAAGACCCGGAACCAAAATCCAGGAACTGGATTATATTGTGATCCACTATCTGGGGAATCCGAAGACGACAGGCCAGGAGAACCGGGATTACTTTGAGAGCCTGAAGGATCTGCAGAATGTTTCCATGAGCGCCAACTATGTGGTAGGGCTGCAGGGAGAGATCATTCACTGCGTTCCGGATGATGAGGTGGCATACGCGTCCAACAGGCTGAACAGCTACTCGATCTCGGTGGAAAACTGCCATCCGGACGAGACGGGAAAATTCACGAACGCCACATATAAATCACTGGTCCGCCTTGTCGCCTACCTTTCCGAGCAGTACGGCATCGACAGGGAGCATATCATCCGGCACCATGATGTGACGGGGAAAGACTGCCCGAAGTATTTTGTGGAGCATGAAGACGCCTGGTACCGGTTCCTCGATGAGGTATTCGCATACCGGAAGGCGTGTTTCGACGAGGCACAGACGGAACCCCCGGAGCCGGAGACAGAGTACAGGGAGCTGTCGCAGTTCCTTGAACAGGAAGCGCAGAATGCAGGATAGGGAAGATATGATCAGAAGCGATCTGTTTTCATTTGAGTTCATAAAAAAGTCGCCGTTCTACGGAAGCTTTGCCGGGCTGCGCTACCGCATCGCCCCCAGGGACAAAGAACTGGAGGTCTGTACCTATCCGGAGCCGTTCGATTTTGAACATACGGATGAAGCCCAAAAGGAATACCGGACGTTTCCCTTTACTCCGGAAGGCTATGAACAGGCCGGGATCTGGCTGGAAGAAAAAGCAGAAGAGCACTGCAGGCTCAGTCAGGACGCGCCTGCCGGGGTCCTGTGATGAAAGATAAAATTCTGCTTGCGCGCAGATGTGAAACGTGTTAGTATAGCGTTTGTTGTGAAAAAATGAGATGGTCCTCTGTTGCCCTCCGAGGCATTAAGAACATCCGAATGATAAGGAGGAGCAATATACAATGAACGAAATCATCAAAAAGATCGAAGAAGCA
>JAGCAV010000269.1 GCA_017652545.1 Lachnospiraceae bacterium | reverse complement strand
GCCGCCAGGTCACTGTTGCCCGTCTCCATCATGAAATAGGTCGTCGGGCCGCTGAGGACACTGTTGTATACGCTTGTCGGCGCATATCCGAGAAGCAGCGAATAGTTCTCCCTGTTTGACGAGACAAGATCCGAATCCGCCCGCCACAAGGGCGCCGCGGCATTTCCGGCACCGCCCTCTTCCTCAGCTGCCGTCCCGAGTCTGGCGAACTCCGAATCCATCACATTCGACAGCGCCTGTCCCCGGTCCAGATATTCTTCAAGCATGTTTCCATACCGGCCGCTGTAGCAGAGGAACCCGTGGACCGAACAGCTTAAAAACGTCATGACAAGCAGCGCCGCCGGTGCCGTTTTTTTCAGCCCCGGGACCGCGTTCAGGATCCACACAAGCGCGGCACAGACGATCAGCATTCCCGTGCCCCAGATCAGATACACGCTTCCGGTCTTTTTCCAGTCAAAAACTGCAAGGATCACATAGACAGCCGTCAGCACGCCCATCAGAACAGCCTGGCTCTTTTGCATCCTGACGATCTCATCCGCAAAGACCACGAACGCCATTCCGACCACAAAGCTGTAGCAGAAGATCCAACGGTTGCTGACCGTTGAAAATCCGGAAAGAACATAGGCACACATCGGACTGAAGATGAAGATCGTCCCGATGATAAAGGAGGCTTTCAGAACCCGGTGCTGCCTGAAACTGCCGAAAAGGAGCAGCACGATCGCCGGAAATGCCGTTGCCGCATAGTTGAGAGGCGTTCCGCCCGCCTGGCTTCTGACCGGGATGATCAGATTCAGGAACCACCTGTAGTAGTGCCGCCATCCGGCATAGGCAGCAAGATCCTGCGGGACGCTCTGGCTGGCAAGTCTTGCGGAAGAGCCGAGTGACGCCACCACCGGGAACATGACGAACATGGCCATGCCAAGCCCGAGCAGGTAGACGCCCGCCAGTTTCAGCAGGATCACACCTTCTGACCCGGTTCCGATGCTGCCGGGTCTTCTCCCAACGCCCGTTCCCGGGCGCCTTTCAGGAAAATACCCTCTCAGGCGCAGCTCCCTGTCCGTATCATACCGCTCCGGATGTTTCCGGCGAAGATACCTGTCGAACAGACGCATCAGGATAAACAGGCCGCAGGCGGCCGTCGCCTGATACATAAAGTAATAGTTGCAGATGAACCCGAGAAAAACAGCCAGGGCAAACAGCCACGCGCGCTGTCCCCGGATGATCCGTTCAGCGCCTGCGATCAGAAGCGGCAGCATGATGAACGCGCTCCCGTAGATCAGATGACGCACACCAAAGATCACGGCAAATCCCGAAAAGACATAGATCATGCTTCCGGTAAGGGTATGCCAGGTCAGGGGCCTGTACAACGAGGCACAGTAACTGAATGCCAGGCCGGCCAGGCAGAGTCTGAGGAGAATGATCACTGAATAGAGTGTTTCCGCCTGCTGCACGGAAAAGAAGGCACTGAGCATCTCCAGCGGATGCGTTCTTGCGACTGACCCCACATCGTTGCCGAAGCCGATCGTGAAATCAAACATCCTGATTGTAAAATCCCCCTGCAGCGCTCTTGAAAAAGCGTCCCGGAGCCACCGGCCCAGATAGATCAGGTAAGGATAGTACTGGGGGCCCCCATCCTGGTTCCAGATCATGCTCTTCTGCTTTTTCAGGAACAGGAAGAAAACACCGGTCGCGAAAATGATAAAGACAAGCATATAGACAAGAATATATTTCTTTTTTGTCATCTTTCCTGTCATACATCCGTCCCCTCAAACTCACCTGTCCATTCGTCCATCAGTCCGATGCAGGTTATGCTGGTGTAGCCCATTTCACTCAGTTTTCTGCAGGCCCTGTCTTCCAGTTCCTGCTCACGTCCGTATACATAGATCATACGGGTCTTGTCCGGCAGTTCTCCCGGGGCTCTCTGCATCAGTGAATCATAGGGAATATTTACTGCCCCGACGATATGCTTTCGTGCAAATTCCTCCCATGTCCCGATATCCAGAAGCACATAGCCTTCCTCAAATTCCATATATTCAAGAGCCTGCTCCATGGTCACGCTCTCATACGGCAGTCCCTTTGACGGCCGCAATCCCTGCAGCAGCGCGATCGCGGAAAAAATGCCGATCGCCAGCATACAGGTCATGATAATTGTCTTGGCTTTCTGTGAATGTTTCATCTTATCAGTAACCGAATCTCCTCCAGGGCAGCCAAAAACAGGATGCCGTTTTCTCAACATCCTGGTATTATAGCCTATTCAGTATCTGAATACAAATGATTTCAGATATAATACATTCCCTGGTCATATACGCTGTTCTGAACGTAGTCTTCTTCAAGATCTGCCAGCGTTACCTGTCCGAGCACATCGTCCAGCTGCTCGTTGATGCTGTCGATCACAAGCTTCTGAACCGTTTCCGTGATCCCGTGTATCTCACAGTCCAGGCCGGCCACCTCTTCCTCCACATGATACGACCCGTCCAGGGCGATCACGATCTCCGCGACGGAAATATCTTTGGCAGGCCGCTTCAGCAGGTATCCGCCCTGAGGACCCTTGATGCTCTTCACGATGCCTGCGCGTCTGAGCGCAGCAAATACCTGCTCCAGATACTGAGCGGAGATTCCATTCCGTTCCGCAAGCAGATTGAGCGCCATATGTTCCGTCTTGGAGTTGACTGCCAGATCGATCAGGGCACGCAGGCCGTATCGGCTCTTCTTGGATAATATCATGTC
>JAGCAV010000268.1 GCA_017652545.1 Lachnospiraceae bacterium | reverse complement strand
TCGCGTTGTCCAGTGTTTTCGGATAGGCCTGCGCCTTAGCCCAGTCATACCCGATATAGCCGGCAAAGATCACGACGACCACATAGTCCATGATGCCGAGCGGCAGATGCAGAAGCAGGCCGCCGATCAGTTCGATCACGATGGAACCGATGAGCGCGAAGATCAGGACCCTGCCGATGCTCAGGAAGAATGCCGGGAAGAACATGGACAGGATCATCATGGATAATACAATGATCCCGGTTGTCAGGAATGCCGAGTAGATGCTTGAGGCACTGTACGCCGTCAGGAAAAATGTCAGCAGGACGCCCATGACGAATGCCAGTCCGGTGAAACCCAGGAAGCTGATCGCGGGCGTATGGGATTTAAAGACGACGGCGATGCAGGCGAAACTGAGCACCAGATATCCGATCAGGATGATCCGGTAATCGATCTGCATGATGTACGGCGTCAGAAAGATCGCCGTCAGTATATTGAGCAGCAGTCCCCACAGGATCGTCAGCCCGATCGTGACATTGTAGGCGCCTTCCGAAAGGGGCGTGCCGTCTGTGCTTGTGAGCCGTTTCAGTTTTATTTCCTTGTTATTCATATATACTCCTTTCTCCCCGCACAGCCCGCGGAGGCAGAACTCATCTGATTGATCATAATAAATGTCTGATTGATCATAACAAACGGACTGTATGGATTGTACTCCTTTTTTATTCTGATTTCCACATAAAGACGTGCGGGGAAAAGTGAAAAAAGGGTGAAAAATGAAAAGGGGTATGATAGAATATCGCGTATGAATCATTTTTTCATTATTTAAAGGAGATGAGCACCGACCATGAGTGAAAACGAAAGGTATAAGATCCGAAAGAGATATTCCACCCTGTCTCTTGTGCTGCTTGGCGTGATCCTGGCGTATATCCTCATCAGCGCCTTTGTCTTCAAGAAGATAACCATTCTCTACAATGTGGTGATCATTGTCGGCCTGGGCCTGTTCTGGGTGATCATGGACATCATAACACCCATCAAGGCGCATGACTTTGACGGCAAGACACCGGAGCAGATGGCCGCCTATAAAAAATTCGCGGCAGCCGACCTGCTCAGCTATGCGGGCCTGATGTATTTTGCCCTGGCAATGACCAGCAATACCGGCATTTACGGCGCGATCATTTACCTGATTGGCAGAGTGATGAAAAACCGGTTCAAGGAAGAGTTTGAGGGTACCGCTGAATCCGAGGATGAGGATGAGGTCGTGGCGGAAGTGGAACCTGAGACGGAAGATTCACAGGAAGCATTACTGACGGACGGCGACGGCACGGACAGCATTGCGGAGGAAGAAGAGATTCCGGCGGTGCAGGATCCTGCCGATGACGGCGAAACATCAGAGGAGCAGCATGGATCTGTTTGAATACGCGGCAAGTCAGCAGAAAGAACAGGAGTCGCCTTTAGCTTCCAGACTGCGGCCAAGGACACTGGATGAAGTGGTGGGTCAGCAGCACATCATTGGAAAGGGGCGGCTTCTTTATCGCGCCATCAAGGCGGACAAGCTGCGGTCCATTATTTTCTACGGCCCGCCCGGAACGGGCAAGACAACGCTGGCAAAGGTGATCGCGAATACCACCAGCGCGGCATTTACCCAGATCAACGCCACGGTGGCCGGCAAGAAGGACATGGAACAGGTCGTTGCGCAGGCTAAGGAATACCTGGGGATGTACGGGAAGCGGACCATCATGTTCGTGGATGAGATCCACCGCTTCAATAAGGGCCAGCAGGACTATCTGCTCCCCTTTGTAGAGGACGGAACGCTGATCCTGATCGGCGCGACGACCGAGAACCCGTATTTTGAGGTGAACGGCGCGCTGCTTTCCCGGTCCGTGATCTTTGAGCTGAAGCCGCTTGAAAAAGAGGATATCCTGACCCTCCTGCACCGGGCGGTCACGGATGAGGAGCGGGGGCTGGGACTGTACAGGCCCGTCCTGGATGAGGACGCGGCTGATTTTCTCGCGGATGTGGCAGGCGGCGATGCCCGGGCAGCCCTGAATGCCATTGAGCTGGGCGTTCTGACCACGGACCCGGATGAGACCGGCCGCATCCACATTACGCTTGAGGTCGCGAGTGAATGCATCCAGCGGCAGGTCGTCCGCTACGACAAGGACGGCGACCAGCACTACGATACCATCTCCGCCTTCATCAAGAGCATGCGCGGCTCGGATCCGGATGCGGCGGTCTATTATCTGGCCAGGATGCTGAATGCCGGCGAGGATGTCAAATTTATCGCCAGGCGTATCATGATCTGCGCCAGTGAGGATGTGGGCAACGCGGACCCCATGGCCATGGTGGTGGCGGCCAGCGCAGCTGCCGAGGTGGAGCGTGTGGGAATGCCCGAATCCCAGCTGATCCTGGCTCAGGCGGCGATCTATGTGGCCACGGCGCCCAAGAGCAACGCCTGCACCAACGCCATCTACGAGGCCATGGAAAGTGTGCATACCGTGCGGGCCGGCGTGCCGCCCCATCTGCAGGATGCCCACTACAGAGGGCATGAGTCGCTGGGCCGCGGCATCGGCTACGAATACGCCCACGATTTTCCGAAGCATTTTTCAAAACAGCGCTATCTTCCGGAGGAACTGGGAGATGTGCATTTTTACCGGACACAGGACAGCGGTTAGGAGAAGACGATCCAGGCTTATCTGGACTGGATCCACGATGATCAGTAACCCCATCTCACATGACCTGACATACCCGGCTGCATGAGGCAGAACACAGACAGGAATACAGACTGGACAGAAAGAAAGGATAACAACGTGAAACAGATCAGTGAATGTATAGAATCGCAGGTACAGGCAGCTTTTGAAAAGGCTGGGTATGACCCGGCGCTTGGCAGGGTCAAGCTTTCCGACCGGCCGGATCTTTGCGAGTACCAGAGCAACGGCGCCATGGCCGGCGCGAAGCTGTATCACAAGGCACCCATCATGATTGCGGAGCATGTGGCAGCGGTCCTGAAAGAAACCGGGGAATCGGAAGACGGTGGCGGCATGTTCGAGTCTGTCGAGGCTGTGAAACCGGGATTCCTCAACCTGAAGCTTTCCCGTCAGTTTGTGTCGGATTATGTGAGGGACATGGGCCTTGATGAACGCCTCGGAGCTGACCCCGTCTCGCCGGGCAAAAAGATCATCATCGACTACGGCGGAGCCAATGTGGCAAAACCGCTTCATGTGGGACATCTGCGCTCTGCCGTCATCGGCGAGAGCATCAAGCGGATCCTGCGCTTTGCCGGGCATGATGTGATCGGGGATGTGCATCTGGGGGACTGGGGCCTGCAGATGGGCCTGATCATCACCGAGGTAAAACACCGCAATCCGGATCTGCCCTACTTTGACCCTTCGTATGACGGAGAATATCCGGAGGAAGCGCCGTTTACCATCTCCGAGCTGGAGGAGATCTATCCCGCTGCCAGCAGCAGGTCAAAGGAGGATGAGGCATACAAGGCGGAAGCCATGCAGGCCACCTACGAGCTGCAGCACGGGAACAGGGGATACCTGGCTCTGTGGAATCATATCCTCGATGTTTCGATCACCGATCTCAAGAAGAACTACGGCAATCTGAATGTGGAATTTGATCTGTGGAAAAAGGAATCCGACGCCCAGCCCTACATCCCTGACATGGTGCAGGAAATGAAGGACAGGGGATATGCCCATCTCGACCAGGGGGCCCTGGTGGTGGATGTGAAAGAGGAGACGGATACCAAGGAGATTCCGCCGTGCATGATCTTAAAGTCTGACGGATCCTCCCTCTACAACACGACCGACCTTGCGACGCTGGTGATGCGCCGCCAGCTGTATGATCCCGATGAGGTGGTCTACGTGGTGGACAAGCGCCAGGAACTGTACTTTACGCAGGTGTTCCGGGCGGCCAGAAAGACCGGGATCGTGAAACCGGAGACAGAGCTTGAATTCCTGGGCTTCGGCACCATGAACGGCCGGGACGGCAAACCCTTCAAAACCAGGTCCGGCGGCGTGATGCGGCTGGAGAATCTGATCGCGGAGATCAACGAGGAGATGTACCGCAAGATCATGGAGAACCATGAGGCGGATCCCGATGAGGCGCGCGAGACCGCAAAGATCGTGGCGCTGTCGGCCATCAAGTACGGGGATCTCTCCAATCAGGCATCCAAGGATTACATCTTCGACACCGACAAGTTCACCTCTTTTGAAGGCAACACCGGTCCCTATATCCTGTACACCATCGTCCGCATCAAGTCGATCCTTGGCCGGTTTGTCCAGGATGGCGGAGATCTGTCCGGATGCAGGATGCAGGTGAGCGCGTCTGAGAGTGAGAAGGCACTGGAACTGGTCCTGACCAGGTTTGCGGAAGCAGTCTCATCGGCGGCTTCAGACCTGGCGCCGCACAAGCTCTGCGCATACATCTATGAACTGGCGAACGCCTTCAACCACTTCTACCATGAGACAAAGATCCTGACGCACCCGGACCAGGCGCAGAAGGAATCCTGGATCGCGCTGCTTGATATTACAAGGCGGGTGCTGGAGACGTCCATTGACCTGCTGGGGTTTGATGCACCGGAGAGGATGTGAAACAAACCAAAAGTACCGAATGATGGAGCGGCGGGAAAGCTGCGCAGCAGCGACGGCGCGGAGTTTGTTTCACAAAGGAATAAAAGGCAGAGAAGAGTTGATTAAGGGAAACTGGACCATACGCATATGGAGAATCCTGGCGCCGCTGCTTTGGTACTTTGCGGCACTTACGGCCGGCAGCGCGCTTCTTCCGCAGGCGGATGCATCCCTGCAGGT
>JAGCAV010000267.1 GCA_017652545.1 Lachnospiraceae bacterium | reverse complement strand
TACCTGCTCACCGACAACACCGCGCACCTGGTCCTCCAGTGAACGTCCCTTCCAGTAGGGAAGGATCTTTTCCCTGAATTCCCTGATGTCCTCTTCGTGCACCCGGAACCTGTCCTGCTCCCTGGTGGGCAGGGTCTCAAATTCCCGGTCGACCCAGGAAGCGCCGGTCTCCGGAAAGACCACGCCGCCGCGGACACCGGGGGTACGGTTGCCTACGATCCGCTCATCCGGCTCAATCCGGATCCTGATCTGTTCCAGCGAATCCTTTAAGGCCTGAGCCCTCTGGATACATCTGGGAGATCCCTCTGTCCTCTTATAGCTTTCCGTGACGATCCGTGCCTGCTCTATGCTCGCATAGCGCGGCTCTTCCAGCATCTCTTTCTTCAGCAGCGCGATACGCTCTGTCCCGGTCAGTTTTCTGATTTCAGCAATATATTGGCTTGACATCATGCAATTCCTTTCTCCGCATCGGACTGGATTATCTGATAACCAACATACCCGATTTCCGGTCTGAAAATAACCACCAATAGGCTATGAAAAGTATCCGATATGCTACAAACCATTCACAGCCGTCTCAGTGATGTGACGGCAGTGAATGGTCGTAAAAATCCTGATATCATGTTGAATCGGAAAAGCTCAGCCGGGGTCTGCCGGCGCCATATATTTGACAAAACACTGAAATGCCCCGTACAGATTCGCGTCGTTCAGGAAGCGGCACGGAACGATCTCTCCGCGTGTGATCGGATAGGGGAATGATTCATAGAAGCCTGCAAGATGCTTCCGGATGTATTCGATCAGGACCGGCTGCGCGCTGATGCCGCCGCCGATGGCGATCCGCTCCGGATCCAGGACCGTCTGCAGATTAAAAAGCTGCACCGCGATCTCTTTTGTATACGTATCCAGGCTCCTGATGGCTGCCTGATCCCCGGCCGCGACAGCATCAAACACCATCTCTCCGTTCACGGCATCCTCTTCAAGGCCCTTCTCCTCAGCATACAGCCTGCAGAGCGTCAAAACCGAGCAGCGGTTTCCCCAGACCGTTTCCCTCTCCGGCTTCGTTCGCCTGTCAGTGCTGATATAGGACACCTCCCCGGCGGAAAAGTGCCTTCCTCTCCAGAGTGTCCCGTCTTTGATGATACCCCCGCCGATCATGGTACCGAAAATAATGACCAGTCCGTCCTTTACACCGGCCAGACTGCCGGCTGCCGCTTCCGCCATGGCAGCGCACTTGGCATCATTTTCCATATAGATCCGTGCGTGGATACGCTCACAGAGCAGATCCCGCAGGGCAACGCCGTCATTGTAGCGCAGGGCTCCGCCCATCACCACATACCCGTTGTCCGTGTCGATAATGCCCGGCAGGCAGATCGCGAGCCCGTCCACAGGGCCGTTCTCGTCATACAGTTTCCCCAGCGCTTCCACCAGCGCCTGCGAACCTTCTTTCGGCGTCGGCACCTTGCCCCTGGTGATCATGTTCATGTCATGATCCATGACTGCGTATTTGATAAAAGTTCCGCCGATGTCTGTCACAAGCAGCCTCATTATGCCAGCGCCTCCTCCAGTGCCCGATACATCAGATCCTTGTCCGGTTTCATGCCTGTCCACATCTCAATATTCAAAGCCGCCTGGTTGATCAGCATGCCTGCGCCGGTTCCGCAGGGAATGCCGCGTCTTTGCATCTCCCTGACAAGGGCTGTCTCGGTCGGATTGGGAATCACATCCTGAACGAACATCTCTTTTGTGATGGTGTCAAAATCGATATTCGGGAGTTCGTCCACATTCGGATAGAGTCCGATCGGCGTCGAGTTGACAATGATATCCGTTCCTTCAGGGATGGCAAAAGTTCCCTCCCAAGCAGCAAAGCGGCAGGTACATTTCGTGCTTTCCGCAACGCTCTTTGCCAGTGCTTCTCCTGTCGCCCTGGTCCGGTTAACGATCAGGATCTCTCCCGCTCCCGCCAGTGCCATCTCCACACAGATCGCCCTGGCCGCTCCGCCGGCGCCGAGAACAACGACTTTCTTTCCTTTCGGGTCGATCCCGTTGCTTTCCGGGGACATCATGAAGCCCTTTCCGTCTGTATTATCCCCGTACAGGCGGCCGTTGTCATTGACAATGGTATTCACTGCGCCGATGATCTTCGCGCTCTCGGAGATCTCATCCAGATACTGCATGACCTGGATCTTATGCGGGATGGTGCAGTTGATCCCTCTCATTCCGAAAGCCCGAAGTCCCCGAATGGCATTTTCCAGCTGGTCTTTTTCCACATCGATCGTCAGGTAGCGCCAGCGCTCAAGCCCCAGCGCCGCAAACGCCGCATCCTGGATGACAACACCGGGATTTTCCGCCACAGGGTGTCCGAAGACGCCGACAAGATGGTCAAGATAGTTCTGTTCCTTCATCATTCATAACCTCCGCAATCAATTACAGCAATGGCAGGAAACCGCTGTTTCCTGCCATCTCCTGTTGAACCCGCATCCGTGTTTTACATCACACGCGCTCTCTCTTGAGTTTTCTGCCAAAGCAGTCGCTGGCGATGATCAGCACGATGATCACACCTGTCAGGAGTTTCTGCCAGTAAGCGTCCACGCCGATGGTGCTCATAACGTTATCCAGCAGCTGCAGGACCAGCAGGCCGATAAAGCTCTGGATCACACCGCCCTGGCCGCCGGCAAAGGAGGTGCCGCCGATCACGCAGCCGCAGTTGACGAGCATGCCCGTATCATCACCGTATACGGAATTGCCCGTATTCATACGGGAAGCCAGCAGAACGCCCGCCAGCGCCGCCATGAAACCGCTCACCACGAAGGCCGACCACTTAATGGGGACCACCGGAATACCGGAATACTGAGCCACATCATAATTGCCGCCGATCGCATAGCAGTTACGCCCGTAGCTGGTGAACCTGAGCAGGCAGTAGAAAATGACCAGCAGAATCAGCATGAAGACCACCAGGGACGGGATCCCCAGTATGGTTGAATTTGAAATGTTCTTGAACGTATCCGATTTACAGGCCAGCGGATGCGCATCCGTCAGCTGCTGGGCTACACCTTTCAGCAACATGCCCATGCCCAGCGTGATGATGAAGGCCTCCGTCTTCTGATGCACGACCAGGAACCCGTTCACGAAACCGATCACCATGCCGCAAAGCAGCGCACCTGCAATGCCCAGTATGATCGGCGCGCCGGAATTGATGATCAGGATGGCAACGATGCCGCTCAGAGACAGTACGCCGCCGCAGGAAAGGTCACAGCCGCCGTTGAGAACGGCTACCGTCACGCCGAAAGCCACGATCTCTACGATTGCCGCAGACCGGAGGATACCCAGCAGGTTCCTCTG
>JAGCAV010000266.1 GCA_017652545.1 Lachnospiraceae bacterium | reverse complement strand
GTTATCAGTATCATGATAAGTGCCAGCAGGCCATGGTTCATCTTTGTTCCGAGGTAAACCATCAGTACGGTCAGGCCCATAACGACAAACATGTTGGGCAGCATATAGATGGCGACAGCTGAGCCCTGTTTGATCACTTCGACCTCGTTTTCCCAGTCAAGACGCATATGCCTGATGCCGCAGACACAGCCCCAGGCTGTCGAAAAAGCACATAATGTAAAGCCCAGGATCAGGTACAGTACAGCCTGGAGAACAGATACCTTCATAGACAGGCACAGACATAAGGTCGAAAACAGCATGGACGGAACGGTCAGAAGCATATTGAAGAGCATCTTGCCCTGGTATATGGTCTTCTTTTCGATCGGCAGGCTCTGAAGGATCCAGTAGTTTTTTCCTTCCAGAGACGGAGAGCACGCGGTCGTGGCAAGCATGCCGATAAAAAAGTAGACGATCAGGGGGATCGCAGGCTGAAGCATATAACTGTCGATCGGAGCGCCGTGTGTGACAAATCCCACGATCCTGTCAAAGCCGATCACAAGTGTGAGAATGCCCAGAAGGGGAGCCAGGATCATGCCCAGGGCTCCGTTTGTCATATATACGCTGGAACCGGTCAGCCTCCTGAACTCCTTATATGCGATCGACCGGACGACGCTTCTCTTTTTCTGCGCGGTCATTTTGTAGCTCTTTGACGCCGCATGAGACCTCAGGGCCGAGTTAATGTTCCTGTAGGAACGCCCCACCACACTGAACACGAGGACAAAAAGCAGCACACTGACTCCGACGAGAAGCAGGATGCCAGGGATATCGCGCTTGACGACCGCGTCTGAGAACCATCTGACAGGCCGGTAGATGTCTGCCGCCTGCCCGGTCATCAGGGATGCTGTCTGAAGGGTCGCTTCCACCTTGTCGTTTCTGAACAGATCCTCGATGAAAAAGCGCAGACTGAAGCAGAAGATGACCAGGATGAAAGTGAGGACCGTCTGAATGATATTGGTTTTCCTGAAGCCGGAACTGATCCTGGCGATCAGGAAGCCAAGGAATGCCGCCGCCAGCATCGGAATGACCGGAAGCAGCAGGGACAGCACCAGCCAGATTGGATATATGACGGCAGACGGACGGGCAAAATATCCGTACCCGGCCATCATGGCAACCGCTATGCTCAGATACCACGGCAGGCTCTTGATATACATATACAGGAACTTGCATGCCGCGACGGTCTTCGCTTCAAAGGGAAGCGACATGAGCATATCATATTCCCTGAACTGAAACAGATATCCGTTTGTTTTGAACAGTGTAAACACAAAAGAGAGCAGACTGATCACGAGACCGCACATCACAGGAGCCGAATCGATCAGCCCGACCATTCCGTATCCGATTGAGACCGCAACACAGTAGGCCATGAGCAGTGCATAGAGAAGAACGCTTCCTATGGTACTCCCGATGATCCTTCTTTTCTTCTTTTTATCCCGGGTATGTCTGTAGATATTTTTCTGACTCGTGGACAGAAGCAGCGTCTTAAGCAGCAGGATACTCTTGTTATTTTTCATTGTCAGCCTCCAGGAATGCCTCTTCCAGGGAATGGCCTTCCGTGATCTCCGCCATGGTGCCGGTATCGATGATCCGGCCGTGTTTGATGATCGCAACCTTATTGCACAGCTTTTCAGCCACATCCAGTACATGTGTCGAGAAGAAGATCGCTGTGCCCTTCCGGCACATTTCGTGCATGATCTCCTTCAGGGTAAACGTGGCCTTCGGATCCAGACCTACGAACGGTTCGTCCAGGACAAGGAGCCTGGGATCGTGGATCAGAGCCGAGATAATGGCTGTCTTCTGTTTCATTCCATGGGAATAGGATCCGATCAGATCTCCCAGCGAGTCGGTGATCTCAAACAGGTCCGCATATTTCTTTATGCGCTCTTCCCGATCCGCACTGCTGATGTCAAATACATCCGCCACGAAATTCAGGTACTGGATTCCCGTCAGGTTCTCATACAGATCAGGATTGTCCGGAATGTATGCAGTCACTTTTTTACACGCCATGGGCTCGTCCTTCACGGAATGCCCGTCTATGAAGATCTCTCCCTCAGTAAAATCAAGGACACCTACCACAGCACGGATCGTTGTGGATTTTCCCGCGCCGTTATGGCCGATAAATCCATAGATATCACCGCTCATGACGGTGAGTGATACGTCATCTACGGCCTTTTTTCCTTCGCCGTAAGATTTTGAGTAGTGTCTGATCTCAAGAATTCCATTTTCTTTCATGACTTTTGTTTACACCTCTGATGATTGATTTGGTTAAGAAAACAGCAGAGCAGCAGGAGCATACCTCATGAGATATCCAGTTCCGGCGGTTCATCCAGATGCTCTGAGACATATTTTCCGTTCTTTTTCCTCTGACGGACGCATTCTGTCAGAAGGTATTCGATCTGGCCGTTGACGGAACGGAAGTCGTCCTCGGCCCAGGCCGCGATCGCGTCATACAGCTTTTCGCTCAGACGCAGCGGGATTTGTTTCTTAGGCATGTTGTCCTCCTTCCCGGGGCATACCGGCGAGAGACAGGACAGGAGACTTCAGAATGGTTCTTGTCTCCATGATCTCTCCGGGGTATCAATACAGGCTGCCGGAGTTCACCACCGGCTGCGCGTCATGGTTTCCGCACAGTACGACCAGGAGATTGGAGACCATGGCTGCCTTGCGCTCCTCGTCAAGGTCCACGGTTCCGTTTTCTTTCAGACGGTCCAGTGCCATCTCAACCATCCCGACGGCGCCGTCCACGATCATCTTTCTTGCATCGATCACGGCGGAGGCCTGCTGACGCTGCAGCATGACAGCCGCAATTTCCGGGGCATAGGCCAGATATGTGATCCTTGCTTCCAGGATTTCCAGACCGGCATCCTCGACCTTGGCCTGGATCATCTGGCGGATCCGCTCGGCGACCACAGTCGTGGACCCTCTCAGAGAGCCGTCGTCCGCTTTTCCGTCGCCGGTGGTGTCGATGCCGGGTGCCATATCATAGGGATAGATCTTCACGATGTCACGTACCGAACTGTCGCACTGCAGGGAGAGGTACTCCTTGTAGTTGTCAACATTGAAGACGGCCTTGGCGGTATCTTTGACCTTCCAGATGACGGCGACGGAGATCTCCACGGGATTGCCCAGCACATCGTTGACTTTTTGCCTTGCATTGGAAAGCGTCATGGCCTTGAGCGATATTTTTTTGGAGACGGTATCCATCTGAATGGAACCCGAACTGATGGCCAGAATTTTCGGAGAGTGGGACGATGAAGCATCAACATCTCCGCTCTGTCCGAGCCTGGTCTTGGCGGCCGGATTCACCCCGGTGCAGAACGGATTGACGAAGAAGAAGCCGTCGCCCTTGATCGTTCCGACATATTTGCCGAACAGCGTCAGCACAAGCGCCTCCTGGGGCTTGAGCACTTTCAGGCCCAGGACGGGGAACCATCCCAGGCACATGATCAGCAGGCCGATGAGAAACGGGATCACTGCAGGACCCTGCCCGCTGCCGTTGATAAGAGACCAGATAAACAGGGCAATGCCGCCCAGGTAGACAAGAATCGTCAGCAGCAATACAAGCATGCCGTTCTTTTTTGTGGTCAGGATTTTTTCTGTCATGATCATTTACCTCCTCAATAAACAGGCAAAATCGAATTGATATCATATTGATATCACCACGAAATGATTCTGTCAAGAGGTCATTCCTTACGAAATCATTAATTTCATAAATGCCGGCCGGATTCCGTGTCATGTTTCCGGTTGCGGACAGGCGCCATATCCATTATAATTTCCCGGAGGCCAGGACATTGCGGACAGGGGAAACATTCCCTGTTTTTTGATGTCCGGGCCATGCGGAGCAAATATGAATGGAGGTCACGGGATTGGATCATCATAAAAGAGGAAGTTTTACGGGCAAACTGGGATATGTTCTTTCAGCGGCAGGCGCATCGGTCGGCCTGGGCAACATCTGGCGCTTTCCGTATCTGGCAGCGAAATACGGCGGGGGTGTGTTTTTGCTGGTATATATCCTGCTGGCAGTGACTTTTGGCTACACAATGATCATCGCGGAGACCGTCATCGGAAGGAACACCCAGAAGAGTCCGGTCGGCGCTTTCCGTCATTTTTCAAAAGGCCCGGCAGCCCGGTTCGGCGGATGGATCAATGCCATTATCCCCGCGCTGATCGTGCCGTATTATTCTGTGATCGGCGGGTGGGTGTGCAAATATCTTTTCTCGTTCCTGACCGGAGACCTGAAAGAAGTGGCAGCGGATACGTTCTTCACGGATTTTATTACAGACGGAGCGGCCTCTGAGCTGTGGTTTGTGGTTTTCGTCGTCATGATCCTGCTCGTCATCTGTATGGGTGTTGAGAACGGCATTGAGCGTGTTTCCAGGTTCATGATGCCGGTCCTGGTGGTCCTGGCTGTCGTCATCGGCATCTATACTGTCACACGGCCCGGCGCCCTGGCCGGGGTGCGCTACTTTCTTATTCCGAATGTACAGAATTTTTCCTGGATGACGGTGGTGTCCGCCATGGGCCAGATGTTCTATTCCCTCTCGATCGCGATGGGAATCCTGATCACCTTCGGCTCCTATATGAAAAAGGATGTGGAGATCGAGGCATCCACGGTACAGGTGGAAATCTTTGATACCGCGATCGCCATCATGGCAGGCATGATGATCATTCCGGCCGTATTCGCATTTTCGGGCGGTGATCCTGCCTCGCTGAACAAGGGACCGTCCCTGATGTTCGTCACCATGCCGAAGATATTTGCGGATATGAGCGGCGGGCGTGTCATCGGCATTCTGTTTTTCGTGCTGGTCCTGTTTGCCGCGCTGACCAGCGCCATTGCGCTGACGGAAAGCGTCGTCTCCACACTGGAAGATGAACTGGGATGGAAACGGATCAGAGGCGTCATCCTGGTCGCCGTGATCATGATCATACTGGGCTCTGCTTCCTGTCTGGGGTACGGGCCGCTTTCCTTCATCACGATCATCGGAAAGCCGTTCCTGGATTTCTTTGACTTTATCACCAATTCAGTCATGATGCCCATCGCGGCTGTGATGATCTGCCTGCTTGTAAACCGGCATATAGGGCTGGCCTGTGTGGAAGAGGAGGTCACCCGCGGGGGGCATCCGTTTAAGCGTAAGAGAATATTCAATGTGATGATCCGGTTTGTGTGTCCGGTATTCTGTATCGTCATTCTGCTCAGTTCGATCGCTGAAGCTTTCGGCTGGCTGCAGATGTAAAAAAGAACCGTCGCCACTGCTTTTTGCCTGATTCTATGGTAAAATTGATGTGACTGAAAAATGCCTGTACGGCGACCAAAGGAGACAGATATGAAACTTGTTACATATGAGGATCATAATGCGGAACATGTCGGCCTTCTGCATGCTGACGGGAACAGGATCGCGCCGGTGGATGAGCTGGGCCTGCGCTATGACTGCATGAATGACCTGATCAGCCGGATCACGGAGGAGGAGCGCAGGGTTCTTCTCGGCGCGCCGGAGAAAGCTTTTACGAAAGCCCTGGAGGAAGTCACCCTGCTTTCCCCGATTCCCCGTCCGAAGCAGGATGTGATCTGCCTCGGCCTGAACTACACGCAGCACGCAAATGAAGCCGCTGTCTATTCTTCGGATTCATTCGTTAAGAAAGACCGCCGGTATGCAGTCTATTTTGCAAAACGCGTCAATCTGTCACCCGGGCCGGGCGCGCCGATCCCGGCTTATGAAGGGCTGGTCGATTCGCTGGATTATGAAGCGGAGCTCGCGGTCGTGATCGGCAGGGATACGTTCCGGGTCAGCCGGGAGGAGGCTCCGGACTGTATTTTCGGATATACGATCCTCAATGACGTCAGCGCGAGAAATCTTCAGACGTCCCACACACAGTGGTACTTCGGCAAAAGCCTGGACGGGTTTACACCGATGGGCCCGGCGATCGTGACAACGGACGAGATCGCGTTCCCGCCCCGCCTTGGGATCAGGTGCCGGGTAAACGGGGAACTGAGGCAGGACTCAACGACCGACATGCTGATCACGGGGATCGATGAGATCATCAGCGAACTGAGCCAGGGAATGACGCTGCAGGCCGGGACGATCATCGCCACAGGCACACCGAAGGGCGTCGGTCTCGGCTTTGATCCGCCGAAGTGGCTCCATGCCGGTGATGTGGTGGAGTGTGAGATCGATGGGATCGGGGTGCTTGAAAATCCGGTCAGGTGACAGGAACATGAGGAGGGAAGCGGGAGAGGCATTGTGAAGATCAGTATCCTAACCATCAGCCCTGAAGAGTTTTCGGGCCTAAGCCATGACCACGTCATTGACAGAGCTGTGCAGAGCGGGCAGCTCAGTCTTGAAATCGTGGATATCCGCCTGTTTGCGGACGGGTGTTTCCGGAAAGTCGATGATTCCCCGT
>JAGCAV010000265.1 GCA_017652545.1 Lachnospiraceae bacterium | reverse complement strand
GTTGCCACCGGCAGGAGCACAGCCAGATCGATCCCGGCTTTTTTCATGGAAGCATGCAGCTGCCCCGGTGTGCCGTCCGTAAATGCCCTGACATGACCCATACGGCTGAGTGCATCGATCGTACGGGCCGCGATCTTTTCGGGAAATGTATGAGTGTGAAAATCGATTACGATGCTTTTGCCTGCTGACCTGTCATTCATACAATAACCGCTTTCTTTTCTTTAATCGTCAGCCAGCGCTTCTCTCTGACGGACAAGAACTTTCTCTTCGTAGCACGCAAAGGCGTCATCGACAAGTTTTTTGTCAGGCTTCGGTGTGAACACAGATACGACCGGAACAATGACAAGACCTGCGATCATGCAGAATGCGCCTGCATTGATCGGAGACTGAAGCAGCTTAGGGAAGCTTGAGCGTACAAACATGTTCGCAAGCATGACAACCGTTGAGAAGATAAAGCTGCACCACACACCGAACCTGGAAGCGCCTTTCCAGTACAGTCCATACAGGAAAGGAGCCAGAAACGCGCCGGCCAGTGCGCCCCAGGAAACACCCATGAGCTGCGCAATAAAGGTAACATTGGACTTGTACTGAACGATGGCAATGATCACGGAGATCGCGACAAACACCACGATCAGGCATCTCATGATAAATACCTGTTTCTTCTCGTCCATGTCCTTGACGATACGGCCTTTCAGGAGGTCAAGCGTCAGGGTTGAGCTGGATGTCAGCACGAGGGATGACAGCGTCGACATGGAGGCGGAAAGAACAAGGATCACTACGACAGCGATCAGAAGATCCGGCAGGCCTGAGAGCATGGTCGGGATGATCGAGTCAAAGCCGCTCGCGGCAATATCGATCTTGTCGGAGAACAGTCTGCCGAAGCCGCCCAGGAAGTAGCAGCCGCCTGCCACAACAAGCGCGAAGAATGTGGAGACAATGGTACCGGTAGAGATGGACTTTTCACTCTTGATCGCATAGAACTTCTGTACCATCTGCGGCAGGCCCCAGGTTCCCAGAGAAGTCAGGAGCACCACACCCAGAAGGTTCAGGGGATCCGGACCAAAGAAGGATGCAAAGATACCGGGTGTGCCTGAGACTGTCTCATCGGAAACCCTGGCAAGTCCTTCCAGCGCTGCCATGAAGCCTCCCTGGCTCCCCAGTACAGCACCAATAACTGCGACAATGCCGATCAGCATAATGATGCCCTGAATGAAATCGTTGATCGCCGTAGCCATATATCCGCCTGCGATCACGTAGATACCGGTCAGTACCGCCATGACGATCACACATACGGAATAGTCGATCTTAAATGCCATCCCGAACAGTCTGGACAGACCGTTGTATAAAGAAGCCGTGTACGGAATCAGGAAAATGAAGGTTATGATGGAGGCGGCCACTTTCAGTGCGGAACTTCCGAACCGCTCTTCAAAGAACTGCGGCATGGTTGCCGAATTCAGATGCTGCGTCATGATACGGGTCCTTCTGCCGAGCACAACCCAGGCTGCCAGTGAGCCAAGCAGGGTATTGCCGATACCGACCCAGGTGGCTGCGATGCCGTACTTCCATCCGAACTGGCCTGCATAACCGACGAAGATAACCGCGGAAAAATAGGATGTGCCATAAGCAAATGCTGTAACCCACGGGCCGACAGATCGTCCGCCAAGCACAAATCCGTTTACATCCATGGAACCCTTCCGGCAGGCAAATCCGATGATCAGCATGACCGCAAAGAAAACAACCAGCAGCAGAATTTTGATCGCCATAATACTCTTCACTCCTTATCACATTTCAACTTCTTACTTTTACGATTTTATGCGTTAAAGCGTTGGCTCAGCAAAGTTTACTCTATTTCAGGATTTATTGCAAGCTTTTTTTATTCTTTTTTTATTTTTTCCTTTGGGGCATCGCAGGAAGGACCTGCAGTTCCTCAGAGGTTATGACTGCCGAAATGCTCCGTCGGCGCCATTGACTTTCATAATGCAAAGTATTAAAATATTAAAGGATTAAATTCTATCATGAAGGGAGAATTTCCGGTGAAAAAAACGATCCATACAGAGTCAGTCGATCAGCTTTTCAGAGCGATCCTGTCTCTTCAGAATGCAGAAGAATGTTACGCTTTTTTCGAGGATATCTGTACTGTCAATGAGCTGCTGTCCCTTGCGCAGCGGTTTGATGTCGGTATCCGGCTCATGAACGGCCAGACATACCAGGAGATCGCCGGTGCCACGGGTTCATCGACAGCTACGATCAGCCGTGTCAATCGTCTTCTCGGCGATACGGCTTCCGGTCTGGAAATGGCTGCTGAACGAATCAAAACAGAGGAAAAATAAATAAGGAGAATCTCGCAGATGATCAATGAGACCATGAAACGCCTCGGGACGACCCGCAGCGTTATCCGTGATATTTTTGAATATGGAAATAAGAGAAGGGCTGAGATCGGTGCCGAAAACGTATATGATTTCAGTCTGGGCAATCCGAATGTTCCGGCTCCGGAAGCCGTGAACCGCACCATGACCGAAATGCTGCAGACCAGACCGGATATGTGGCTGCACGGTTATACCTCCGCACAGGGCGATGCCCAGACCCGGCAGGCGATCGTCGATGACCTGAACAGCCGCTTCGGTACCGCTTTCAACAGGGACAACCTGTATATGACCTGCGGGGCCGCGGCGTCTTTGAAAATCACACTCACTGCCCTTTTTACCCCGGGTGATGAAGTAATCGCCTTTACCCCCTATTTCCCGGAATATCGCGTCTTTGTGGAGACCTGCGGGGCGAAACTTGTGGAAGCGCCTTCAGATCCGGCCACCTTCCAGATCGACTTCAATGTCCTTCCGGGCCTGCTCACCCCTGCAACCAAGGCAGTGATCGTCAATTCTCCCAACAACCCTTCCGGAGTCGTCTATCATGAGGAAACCATCCGGAAACTGGCTGCGCTGATGGAAGAAAAAGCCGCAGCGTTCGGCCATCCGATCTACCTGATCGCTGATGAACCTTACAGGGAACTGGTCTACGACGGGATCGAGGTACCCTATCTGACAAAGTATTACAGGGATACCATTGTCTGCTATTCCTTCAGCAAATCGCTGTCTCTGCCCGGTGAACGGATCGGCTATATCCTGGTTCCCGACGTGATCACTGATTCAGCAGACATCTATGCGGCCGTATGCGGCGCAGGACGTGCGCTCGGTTATGTATGCGCGCCAAGCCTCATGCAGCATGTCATTGCCGAATGTGTCGGCCAGGTCTCTGATGTGAATATCTATCGTGAAAACAGGGACATCCTGCTTTCCGCTCTCACAGAGTACGGTTTCACCTGTATTCATCCGGATGGCGCTTTCTATCTGTTTATGAAATCGCCCGTTGATGATGCAGGGGCGTTCTGTGAAAAGGCAAAGGAATTCGATCTTCTTCTCGTTCCGGCAGACAGCTTTGGAACACCCGGCTTTGTCCGCATCTCATACTGCGTCTCAACCGATATGATCAGACGGTCATTGCCTGCTTTTAAAAAGCTGGCAGCCTGTTATCAGTAACAGACCGGCCGTAACTGACTGGCACTAACTGACCGGCACTGACTGGCCGGGGGACCATGCTTCGCGCACGGTCCCCCGTTTTTTCAGTCCTCACCCACCAGATGAACTGTCATGTAGGCATGTTCCGCCGCGGGCAGAAATTTCTCGAGTACATCCTTTGTCCTCAGCTTCAGGCTGCTGGTGCATACACACGGATGGCAGCCGATATACTCATCTTCAAGCACATCCTCATCGATCAGCAGCTGCACATGCTTCTCACTGTCATTCATGAGTCCCATGATGCTGACTGCACCCGGTTCTATGTCCAGATATTTCAGCATGGCGTCCGCATCCGCGAAGGAAAGCCTTGCCGAACCGATCTGCGCGGACAGTTCCTTTGTCTTGAACTTCTTGTCTCCCGGCATCATCAGAAGAT
>JAGCAV010000264.1 GCA_017652545.1 Lachnospiraceae bacterium | reverse complement strand
GATCAGCAGCAGATCCCGCAGGTGTTCCGTCAGGTCTGTCACCAGCTGCAGGATATCCCGCCCCTTAAAGATCATGTCGTCCACCTGTGTGAACACAGCGGCCACATCCCCGATGGCGATGGCCCGGAACAGTTCGCCCAGCACCTGCGTATCCACGGCGCCGAGCACATCCAGCACCTTCTCATAGGTCAGGCGCTCTCCCAGATAGAAGGAAATACACTGATCCGTCAGGGACAGCGCATCCCTCATACCGCCCTCCGCCTTGCGGGCAATGTAGCGGAGCGCGTTGTCATCCGCCTCCACCTGTTCCCGATCCAGGAGTTCCCGGAGCCGCAGCGCGATCTCTTCCTGGGAGATCCTGCGGAAATCGTAGCGCTGACAGCGCGAAAGAATCGTGACCGGGATCTTCTGCACCTCTGTCGTGGCCAGGATGAAGATCACATATTCAGGCGGTTCCTCCAGTGTCTTGAGCAGCGCGTTGTAGGCTCCCGGCGAAAGCATATGCACCTCGTCGATGATATAGACCTTTTTGCTGCCCTGCGCGGGCGGGTAGGCAACCTCTTCCCGGATCTGGCGGATATTGTCCACCCCGTTGTTGGATGCGGCATCGATCTCGATCACATTCAGCGACGCCCCGGAAAGGATGCTCCTGCACATCTCACATTCGTTGCACGGATTGCCGTTATGCGGGTTCTCGCAGTTGACGGCCCTGGCAAAGATCTTGGCAGCAGATGTCTTGCCTGTACCCCGGCTGCCGGTAAAAAGATAGGCATGCGAAGTACGCCCTGCGATCAGCTGATTTCGCAGGGTCGTCACAATGTGATCCTGACCCTTTACTTCATCAAAGGTATCAGGACGGTATTTTCGATACAGGGCGGTATAGCTCAAAGATCTTTTCCTCTGTCGTACAAATCATCTTTCCGGCAGGCGCGTTTCCCCGGTCATATCAAAGCCGGCCTCATATGCATGCGCTTCACGAGACCGGCTCCGGCATCATCATTCAGGACTTCATCGCAGGAAACTTCTTTCCTGCCCGTAAAACATACCGGGGTGTACAGCCGGCATCAGTCGCCGAAGCTGATCCCCATCATCTTGGCCTCTTTGACGAACTGGTCATTCGGCTCCACGACCTTCAGTTTGCCCGCCACATCCTTGAGCGGCACCTTCTTGGTCTTGTTGTTGATAATGGCAACCATGTAGCCGTACTGTTCATCCATGATCAGTCTGGCAGCCGCCACACCCAGTCTGGTGGAAAGCACTCTGTCGTACGGACAGGGAGCGCCGCCGCGCTGTACGTGACCGGGAACCGTTATGCGTACTTCCGTACCGGTCTTTTTGAGGATCTGGTCAGCCAGCTCGTAGGAAACAGACGGATACTCTTTCTTCTCCATCTTCTTTTTCAGATCCTTCTTGCTCAGCTTCGCATCCTCTGCGGAGATGGCGCCTTCCGCGACCGCGATCACGGTAAAGCCCTTGCCTTCCTTCGTACGCTTGTTGATCGCTTCAATGACTTTTTCTGTCTTATAGGGAATCTCAGGCAGCAGGATGATGTCCGCGCCGCCTGCCACACCGGCGTACAGTGTCAGCCAGCCTACCTTGTGACCCATGATCTCAACGATGAATACACGGTTGTGGGAAGCAGCCGTGGTGTGAATCTGGTCGATGGCGGTCGTGGCAATGTTGACTGCGCTGTAGAAGCCGAAAGTCATGTCCGTTCCGAAGATATCGTTGTCGATGGTCTTCGGGCAGTGGATCACGTTCAGTCCCTCTTCCGAGAGCAGTGCCGCTGTCTTCTGGGAGCCGTTGCCGCCCAGGACCACCAGGCAGTCCAGACGCAGCTTGTAGTAGTTCTGCTTCATGGCTTCCACTTTGTCGATACCCTTTTCATCCGGCTCACGGATGGTCTTGAAAGGAACCCTGGAGGAGCCGATGATGGTTCCGCCCTTGGTCAGGATCCCGGAGAAATCCTTGGATGTCAGGAGTCTGTAATCCCCGTAGATCATTCCTCTGTAACCGTTCATGAAGCCATAGACTTCCAGCTCGTCAAGATTGCTGGCAAGTCCTTTCACCACACCCCTCATGGTGGCATTCAGCGCCTGGCAGTCGCCGCCGCTGGTCAGTAAACCGATCCGTTTCATTTTCGTTTTCCTCCCTGTTTTTCATACACCCTTGCATTATCAGTATATCACCTGTGCCTGTTCACATACAAGCCTTTCCGCAGGCGACAGACACAGATATTTTCATCCTTTACCGAAGAAATGCCCCGGCCATCTCCGTCAGCTGGCGAGCCCTTCTCTCAAAGGAAAACTCACTGCTGATCAGCGGCCACTGCGCATCCACCTGCGCCTTCACGCTCTCATAATCCGTCCGGAGTTTCTCCACGCAGTCATGGAACTGCGCACGGGTCGTATAGTGCAGGACCGCATCGGGAAACAGATCCTTCAGCTCGTCGAAGGTATCCGAGATCACCGGCAGGCCGCAGGCGAGAACGTCAAAGATCCTGTTGTTGATAAACTGCTTCTCCAGCATGTCCGACCAGTGATCATTCAAAGCGACCCTGGCTGCCCGGTAGAGCGCGGGGATCTTCGCATTCTCGATCATGGGCGCCTCAATCAGGTCCATGTGCCCCTGCAGGATCACATTCCAGCCGCTCCCCCACATGCGCAGCGGAAGCTTCTCGTCAATGGCCCACATGACACAGGGTCTGGCAACGCCCCTGGAGTTGCCCAGGAAAATATAGTCAAAGCTTTTTTCCGTTCCCTCCGGTGCCGGGTAGAAGATATCCGTATCCGTACACTGCAGAAGCGGATATACCGGTACCGAAAGACGCTCTGACAGCTCGGCCGCATAGTGTTTCGATCCCACGCATACAATGTCGAACAGTTCGTATTCGTAATCGGTGACCCAGTCCGGATGGGAAATGTTCCAGATGATATAGACCGTCTTTTTGTTTCTACGGTCCGGCCGGTAGAAGGAACTGCCCCGCAGCGCGACCACCACATCGGCCCACTCCTCGTACGCCCAGTTCTCCTTAAAGTCCACGATCACGAAAAGGCCCAGCTTTTCCAGATTCTTCTTGAGAGACATGGCAAAAGGATAGTCTCCCCAGCGCAGTTTTGTCTCATTATCCGGCGCCGGACATTTGATGACCCATACCGGCCGGCCGGCTGCCTCCCGCTCCATCTGTGCCCGGATCTTCGGCCACTCATCCCGCCGGCGGAATTCCTCCGTCAGGCGTTCACCCAGCTGCTGCTGTTTTTCTTCCAGTTCGTTCAGACGTTTCCGAAGCGCCGCGTTATCCCTGTGCAGTTCCTTGACCAGCGTCCGAAGCTCCTTCTGCTGATCGATGATGTAGTTCAGTTTTCTGGGGAAATACATTTTGGATGAGACGAGGTGCAGAAAGTCCTTCTCTTCCTTCCCGGCCTTTTTTCCGCTGCCGTTTCCCGCTCCGCTTCCGGTTTCTTCCGTACCGTACAGCATATCCAGATACTGGTCATATTCTTTCTGGTTCTCAAAGTAGTATCTGTCCCTGCCGGAAATGCCGAACTCTTCAAACCACTCACTCAGAAGCTTCTCGCGCAGCATCGATTTTGTGGGTTCAGCCAGTGAGTTGTAATTCCAGAGCGTGAAATGCAGGCTGTAATTGATGTAATCCTTCGTCAGCTTCGCGTAGATCCCTTCCTGGATCAGGCGGTTCTTCAGCTCGATCAGCGCGTCATGGAAGCAATGCCAGGAATTCTCCCTAGTCTTGGAAAGAGAATCGCGGGAATCCCGTCTCTGATGCACCATCACCTCATCCAGAATGCTGATCCGCTCAGCCAGCACAAGGGCTGTATAGACAAACAGCATGTCGTTGGTCGTCCGCTGTACCTGATAGCGGATGCTGTGATCCGTGATGAACTGATGCCGGAACAGCTTGTCCCAGGCCCAGCCGACAAATGTTTT
>JAGCAV010000263.1 GCA_017652545.1 Lachnospiraceae bacterium | reverse complement strand
TGAGGAGGCAGGCTTTGAGGTTGAGCATTTCGGGGGCAGGGAGTATGCCATCCGGGCGGTGCCGGACAACCTCTACGGGTTTACGGACGGGGAGCTGTTTATCGCGATGCTGGATTCGCTGAATGAGGCGACCGGCACACCGAGTATGGAATTTGTTTTTGAAAAGCTGGCCGGCATGGCCTGTAAAGCCGCCATCAAGGGCAATCACAGGTATTCCGTGCAGGAAGCGGATGCGCTGATCGGGGAACTGCTGCAGCTGGATAATCCGTACAACTGCCCGCATGGAAGGCCTACGATCATCATGATGTCAAAGACCGAGCTGGAGAGGAAGTTCAGGCGGATCGTGTCGTGAACAGGCACGGCCTGCCCGGACAAAATGGAAACTTAAGAAAAAGAAAGCTTGATTTTATCAGCATCCTGGGCTAACATCAATAACGATCAACGTACAATAACGATCAGCATAATTAATAAGGGGAGGATCGTCAGATCCTGAAAGGAGTAACTGTATGATCAGAAAAAGGATTCTGGCAGCGGCAATGGCTGCCACAATGGCAGTATCGGTGTTCAGCTTTGCTGCCTCCGCAGAGGAAATGTGTCAGAGCTATCTGACGGGTCAGCAGGTTCCGGTGTCGATCGGGCGCAAGCGTCCCGTCGGCCTGATGATCGAGAATGACTCGGATGCCGTTCAGTGGCAGCGCGGAACAAGCTATGCGAGCATCATGTACGAGGCAATGGTGGAAGGTGCGATCACGAGACTGGAAGGCTTCTTTGAGGATTATCAGGGCGCTTCCATGATCATGCCGATCCGTTCCTGCAGGCCTTACTATGTTTACTATGCCAGGGAGTTTGATGCCTATTACGGACATTACGGCCAGGTCATCTACGCGGCACCCCTTCTGCAGATGCCGCAGACGTGCGACATCGCCGGCCTTCCGTTTGGCGAATCCGGCCAGGAATATGTTCTGCATGACGGCAGCGCTGCCTATATCCGTGATCACGAAGGCGTTACGGGCATCTATACCAACTATAACCTGATCCAGGACGCGGTCGCCAGTGCCGGCTGGAATACGGATTATGAGGAAGGCTACTACGGGCATTACCACTTCGCGGCTGACGGAGAAGAGATTACGCTGGAGAACGGTCAGATATGCAGAGTCGTCCTTCCGGGTTTCGTTTATAATCATCCGAGATTCGATTACAACGAAGCCGACAGGCTTTACTACCGTTCCGAATTCGGATCTCCCCAGATCGATCAGCTGAACGGACAGCAGCTTGCGTATAAGAACATCATCATTCAGGAATGCCCCTCAACCTTCTTCGATGACAAGTATCTGTGGACAGATCCTGTCAACGGGGATCAGGGCGGAACCGGCTGGTTCATCACAAACGGCCGTGCAGAGCGCATTACCTGGAGAAAAGAAAACTGGAGCTGGGACGATCCGGTCCTGATGACCGTTTCATCCGCCAATGTATCTTTCGACGTGCGCGCCTGTGACTTTAACGTGACGCGTTATTACGATATGAACGGCAATGAGATCAGGCTGAACCAGGGCAAGACGTTTGTCGAGATCGTCAGAAATCAGGATTCTTCCAAGGTCGTTATCTCCGACAATCCAGGTATTGACACCTATATCATCGACGGGCTTTGATTCTGAGAATAACAGGATCCATGCGCATATTGCGAAGCAGTTCGTACGCATGATGAACATCTGCTGTTAATGTGAAATGATCAGGCTCACCCAGTTTTTTCCCGCAGGAATACAGGGGTGAGCCTTCTTTGTGCTTTTGGAAGAGGATGCCGCCGGAAGCACGTGAACAGGCCGATAAAGGGAAAACGATATGACAGGCGGACAGAAAAGAAAACTGATCATTATTGCCGGTCCGACAGGTGTCGGGAAAAGTGACCTGGCGGTAACGCTCTCACAACGGATCGGCGGCGAAGTGATCTCGGCGGATTCCATGCAGGTGTACCGGGGGATGGATATCGGTACGGCCAAGATGACAGCTAAGGAGATGGCGGGTATCCGGCATCACCTGATCGATGTGTGTGATCCTGGCGAAGAATGGTCCGTGGTCAGATTTCAGCAGATGGCGAAAGAGGTGCTGACGGGCATTTATGACCGGGGACATATTCCCGTTCTGTGCGGAGGGACCGGCTTTTATATCCAGGCACTCCTGTATGACATCGATTTTACCAGGAATGATGATGACGGCAGCTTCCGGAAAGAACTGGAAACGCGCGCAGAGCTGGGAGAGGGTCCGGCGCTGTACGAGGAGCTCAAAAAAGTGGATCCCGGGGCGGCAGAGGCGATCCATCCGAATAATACCAGGCGTGTGATCCGCGCCCTGGAGTTTTACCGGCAGACGGGACTGATGATCTCCGATCATAACCGTGAGCAGAAAGAGCGGCCTTCCGCCTTCGACAGCCGGTTCTTTGTGATCACGGATTCAAGGGACAGGCTTTATGATCGGACTGACAGGCGTGTGGACAGGATGCTGGAGGCGGGCCTGGCGGATGAAGTGCGCGCCCTGAGGGAAAAGGGGTATGACCGGTCCCTTGTATCCATGCAGGGGCTGGGCTATAAGGAGATCCTGTCCTGGCTGGAAGGGGAGATCTCCTATGAGGAGGCTGTCAGGATCCTGAAGCGGGACACCCGCCATTTTGCCAAGCGTCAGCTGACCTGGTTCAGGCGGGAACAGAACGTGATCTGGATCAGCAGAGAGGATTACCCTGATGATGAGAAGATCCTGGAGAAGATGATCAGCTGTCTTTAGGATGGGATCTCATTCAGGATAATCCGGAACACCTGTCCAGGACCTGCTTCATATCAGACGGCAGCGGCGAGGTGAACGCAAGGACCTGTCCGGTGACGGGATGCCTGAAACGAAGGCGGTGCGCGTGAAGCGCCTGCCGGCCGATGAGCGGAACAGCTTCGGATCCATACAGGGGATCATACAGATAATCTCCGATCAGCGGATGACCGATATGCCGCATATGAACGCGGATCTGGTGCGTCCGGCCTGTCTCCAGCCGCAGTGAAACGAGGGAGAGCGTTTCTTCCCGTGGACCGTCATACCGGAAGCTTTCGATGACCCGGTAATGCGTGACGGCCCTTTCGCCATGTTCACAGTCGACACAGCGCTCGATGATGCTGCCTTCCGTGCGTCCGAGCGGCGCGTCGATGGTGCCCTCTCCAGACCGGAAGGTTCCGCGCACGATGGCAAGGTATTCCCGCAGGATCTCATGGCGGGTACCCATGTCAGATAAGATCGCGGCACTGACATAATGCTTTGACACGATGGTGAGCCCGGAGGTATCCCGGTCCAGCCGGTTGCTGCAGCGGAACACAAAGGGGAGTCCCTTTTCACGGTAGTACCAGGCCAGGGCATTGGCCAGCGTGTTGTCCGTATTTTTGAAAGAGGGATGCGTCGGCATACCCGCCGGCTTATCAGCGATCAGAAGATCATCGTCTTCATAGACGATCCCGACGGGCAGATGAACGGGAAGCACATCGGAGATCTCATTCTCCGTGATATGAACGCACAGGGTGTCTCCTGCATAGACCCGCTCGTTAAAATGTTTCGGAAGCCGGTTTACGGTAACGGATCCCTCCGTTTTCTTCAGCTCGATCAGGTTCTGCCGGGAATAGCCCCTGCGTCGCAGAAAATGCTGGATCTTTCTGGCATTGTCAGCCTCGGTTATGGAATAGGTAATGGTTCTGTTCATGTCAGAGAGCATAGCCTGCCGGGAGAAAACTGTCAAGCAGTCAGACCGGCCGCAGACAGAAAGAATGACGATTTGTACAGCCGGTGAAAAGCCGGCGGAATGGAGAATGTAATGGCAGAAATAACACGCCGTATGTATGAAGAAATGGGCATTTCCGGGGAGGTTCTCTCCTTCGCGCTTCCGATCGAGGCTAAGCTTCGAAGCAGATTTGAAAAGATCGATGAAAACGCGGAATACTGCCAGCTGAAAGTGCTCAGGGCCATGCAGAAAAACCGCATCAGCGCGGAGCATTTTGCCGGTTCCACCGGGTACGGGTACAATGACGCCGGCCGCGATGACCTGGAAAAGGTCTATGCGGATACATTCCATACACAGGCGGCTCTCGTCCGGCCTCAGATCACCTGCGGGACCCATGCGCTGACCATCGCGCTGGCAGCGAACCTGCGGCCCGGGGACGAGCTTCTTTCTGTCTCAGGAAAACCCTACGACACGCTGGAGGAGGTGATCGGGATCCGGCCGTCAAGAGGCTCTCTTGCCGAGTTTGGGGTCACATACCGGCAGGTAGAACTGAAGGACGGGAAGGATTTTGACTATGACGCCATCCGGGAAGCCGTCACAGAAAAAACAAAAGTGGTGGCGATCCAGCGATCCAGGGGTTATCTGACCAGGGCTACGCTCTCTGTCGCGCAGATCGGAGAGGCCATCCGCTGTGTGAAGGAGAAGAAACCCGATGTGATCGTGATGGTGGACAACTGTTACGGTGAATTTGTGGAAGAGCTGGAACCTTCGGACGTTGGAGCGGACATGACGGTCGGTTCCCTGATCAAAAATCCCGGCGGCGGACTGGCGCCGATCGGCGGCTATATTGCCGGAACCGGGGAATGCATCGAAAACTGTGCGGTGCGCCTGACTGCCCCCGGCCTCGGGAAGGAAGTCGGAGCGACCATGGAACTGATGAGGTCTTTCTACCAGGGTTTCTTCTTCGCGCCGACAGTCACAGCCAGCGCGCTGAAGGGTGCTGTCTTCGCCGCGGCGATCTATGAAAAGCTGGGCTTTAAGGTGATCCCCGGCGCTGCCGAAGACAGATACGACATTATCCAGGCGATCGAATTCGGGAAACCGGAGGGTGTGACCGCCTTCTGTAAGGGGATCCAGGCTGCGGCGCCGGTTGACAGTTTTGTCACCCCGGAGCCCTGGGCCATGCCCGGCTACGACAGTGAAGTGATCATGGCGGCTGGTGCCTTCATCCAGGGGGCATCCATTGAACTGAGCGCGGACGGTCCGATCAAACCGCCCTATGCCGTGTACTTTCAGGGCGGCCTGACATGGCCCCATGCAAAGCTGGGCATTCTGCGGTCCCTGGAGGAACTGAGGCGGGCCGGGGTCATCTGAGTCTTAAGCCCGGCGTTTAGAGAGTGGAGTTGGCTTTTCAAATGAATGCTCATAAAACAATGAATCAAAGCCTGAATTCGGTTATCGTCATCGGAGCCGGCGCTTCCGGCATGATGGCGGCTGTTGCCGCCGCCAGGGAGGGTGCGGATGTCACGATCCTGGAGCGCAACGCCAGACCCGGGAAAAAGCTTCTGCTGACCGGCAACGGAAGGTGCAACCTGACACACAATGATCCTCATCTGTGGGAACGCTATCATTCCGATGAGCCCGAAGCCCTGCGTGCCTGCTGCAGATCCCTGAAAGAGAGAATGGATGTTCCGGAGACGCTGGCCTTCTTTGAAGATCTGGGACTTATGACCTGGGAGACGGACGGTTATGTCTATCCCCTCAGCAATTCGTCGCAGAGCGTCCTTCAGGTGCTTCAGCGGGAGATGGAAATGCTGAAGGTCAGACGCAAATATGCCGGAAAAGTGACCGGCCTGACGTACAGCGCGAAGGAGCGGATGTGGAAGGTGAAAACCGAAACATATGTCTATTCAGGGCGCTGCGTGATCCTGGCAGCCGGCTCCCGCGCCTGTCCGGAAACCGGGAGTGACGGGAGTGGTTATGATCTTGCCGCGCAGACCGGTCACACCGTTCTGACAGCGGTTCCGTCACTGACAGCCGTGCAGAGCAGCCTGAGCGGACTGGAAAAGGCAGCCGGAAGCAGATGCCGGGCAGCTGTGACAGCGATCGGCCGGGAGAGCGGGGAACAGGTTTCGGATCTCGGACAGGTTCAGTGGAACAGGGACGGAATTTCCGGAATCGTTGTTTTTCAGGTATCGGGTTTTATCGCCCGGCGCCTTCATGACGGACGGGAGACAGACCTGTATCTTGATTTCCTCCCGGACCTGTCGGAGGAGGAAGCCGCCTCCTTCCTGGCCCGGCAGCTGCAAAGAGGCTTTGCGGTTCCAGATCTGCTGAAGGGAATCATGCAGGAAAAACTGGCTGTACTGGTTGG
>JAGCAV010000262.1 GCA_017652545.1 Lachnospiraceae bacterium | reverse complement strand
TTCCACTTTTAACTCTCCACTCTGAACTCTTTAACCGCAGATCACTCCACTCTGAACTCTCAACTCTCCACTCTGATTTATGGTTCATACCGCTTCACGCCAAATGACGTATACACGGTTCTTCTCAGATCAAACAGGTCCTTAAACACGCCGTCGGCCAGCATCTGACAGCCCACATTGCCGATGGCTGTCGCCTCGCCCGGTCCTGCCAGGACAGTGCGTCCGGTCTCCTTCGCTGTCAGCTCGTTGAGCCAGGAAGCATTGGAACCGCCGCCCACGATGTTGATGGCTTCAAAATGCTTTCCTGTGATCTGTTCCAGCTGCTCGGTCGCGTCCTTATAACATACAGCCAGTGAGCGGTAGATGACCCTCGCCAGCTGCCAGGGCGTCTTCGGCACCTGCATACCGGCTTCTTCACAGGCTTTCTGGACTTCCGCGATCATGGACTCGGGCGCCAGGAAACGCTCGTCATTGGCTTCCACCAATGAGTCGATGGTCTCCTTCGAGGCCATGTCGCACAGATTCGCGAAGGAATAATCATCTGCATCCGTGCGGCCATCATATTCGTAACCGGCTTCCAGCTCTGCCTTTACGGACTGGATCATCCACAGGCCCATGATGTTGCGCAGGAAGCGGTAGCGGTGATCATATCCGCCCTCATTTGTGAAGTTGGCTGCCATGGCCGCTTCAGACGTGTTGGCTTTCTGCAGCTCGCAGCCCATCAGTGACCATGTGCCGGAAGAAATGTACAGCGTATCTTCCTTCTCGGACGGAACGCTCATGACCGCGGATCCCGTATCATGCGTGGCCGGCATAATGACCTTGCAGTCAAAGCCGACTTCCTTCTGAACCTCCGGTTTCAGATTGCCGACATACGTCCCGGGCATGCAGATCTCCTGGAAGATCTTTCTCGGGAAGCCCAGGCGGTCGATGATCTCCCAGTCCCAGTCATTGGTGGCAACGCTCAGAAGCTGTCCCGTGGAAGCTTCCGTATATTCCTGCTTTGCCACGCCGGTCAGGCAGTAATGGAAATAATCCGGCATCTGAAGCATGGCCTGCGCCGCTTCAAGCGTCTCCGGCTCCTCAAGCTTCGCTGCCATCAGCTGATAGATGGTATTAAAGGTGGCATACTGAATGCCCGTATGCTCATACAGCTCTCTCTCGGGCACGATCTCATAGACCTTCTCGCGCATTCCCTCTGTGCGGTGATCGCGATAGCCGTAGCAGTATCCGATCTTCTTTCCGTCAGCACCGATCAGGCAGTAGTCCACGCCCCAGGTATCCACGCCCATGGAGACAGGGATCTTGCCGGCTTCGGCACACTTTTTCATACCTGTGATGATCTCGCCGAAGATTCGTTCCGTATCCCAGATGCGGTGCTTTTTGCCCCGGATCTGAACCTTGTCATTTCCGTTCCAGAAACGGTGCATCTCCTCCAGGACGATCTTTCCGTCCTCCATATGCGCCAGAATGAGTCTGCCGGATGAAGCTCCCAGATCCACTGCCAGATAATATTTAACGTCGCTCATATCTTCTTCCCCCGTTTCCGAATGCCAGGTTTCTTTCGAAACCCGGTAATCCTTTTTTATAAACCTAAAGAACGTACTTTAGTCAACCTTCCTTATCATATATCATTTAACCTGATTTGTCATGTATATTTCTGGCTGTTTCGTGCAGAATCACAGGCCGTCTGCATCCGCAAATCGTTTCGGTTTCCTCTTTCAGCCTGTAAATCAACGATTATTGGCCTGATCCTGCAGAGAATACTGTAACAAATACCTAGCGGAAGGGGAAGTTACAATTACTTTGTTTTGTCACATCTCAGTCCATTGTTTCTTCATGCGTCTTCGGATAAGCAGGCAGACGATCAGATTTGCGGTAAATGTGATCACCCATGACAGCGGATATGTGACATAGAGGCTTTCCGGAATATGCCACCGGGTCTGCCGGAACAGGTTGGTCATCAGATTGATCAGGGACCCGTTCGAACCTACGGCAGCCAGCGCATTGTCTCCGGCAAACTTTCCCACCACGATTACATCCGCCGCATTGAAAAGCAGCTGCAGAACACTTGATGCCATGAGCGGCAATGCAAAAAGAAGCATCTTTCCAAGAACAGGACCGGAACAGGCATCCATTTCATAGTGACTTGTCCGGGTTTTAGTCCGGGTTCTGGTCCGGGAGCCGGAAAGTGCCTTCTGTGCAGTTCCCTCTCTCCCTCCTGTAATCTGTTCCGTATTGATGCTTCTTTCTGTACGATTTTCTGTATGATTTCTATTATCCATTGACATGATCATCAGTCAGCAGACTGTTTTCTTCTGCTTTTGAAGGCATACATATATGTACCCTGTCATAAGCAGATTATGGAAATGATTTACAGCAATGACAGGGCTTCTTCATCCGCAACAAGCGTGAAGTCTTTATGGATCTGCAGAATCGATGCCGGTATCATCGGCGTGATCTTTCCGCAGAAAGCCTTCTGTACGAAGGGCGCTTTTGCTTTTCCGGATACCACCATCAGGACCTTGTCCGCCTGCATGATATCAACAATACCCATGGTATACGCGTATTTGGGCACGTCCTCTTCCCTCTGGAAGAACCGCTTGTTGGCCTGGATCGTTTCCCTTGTCAGTTTGACCCGGTGTGTTCCCGGCTCAAACCAGTCTGCGGGTTCATTGAATCCGATATGGCCGTTCGGTCCCATGCCCAGCAGCTGAAGGTCGATCCCTCCCAGCGAACGGATCAGTTCGTCATATCTTCTGCATTCCACTTCGCTGTCGGTGTTCTTGCCGTTGGGAATGTGCGTGTTGGCCGGGTCAATGTTGATCTGGCCGAGAAAGTGATCATACATAAAGCGGATATAGCTCTGCTCGTCATCCATATCCATCCCTTCGTACTCATCCAGGTTGACCGTCCGGACAGCGGAAAAGTCCACATCCCCTTTGCGGTTCCATTCGATCAGCTGCTGATAGGTTCCGATCGGGCTTGAGCCGGTCGCAAGGCCCAGAACGGAATCCGGTTTCAGGATCACCTGCGCGGAAATGATGTTGGCTGCCTGCCTGCTCATCTGATCATAGTCCTTCGTTCTGATAATCCTCATGTTTTTCTCCTCCACAGTGTTCTTCCATATTTTTACCGGATCCTGATCCCGTCCATATAGACCTGCTCAAGGTTCCGGTTCTCATCACAGACGATAAAATCCGCTCTCTTTCCAATAACCAGGCTTCCGATCTCCTGCTCCATTCCGATCTCCCGGGCAGGCGTCAGGGTCGCGGCCAGGACAGCCTCCTTAACCGGGATTCCAAACCGGATGGCATTGACCATATCCTCATACAGATTGCAGGCCGCGCCTGCTATGGTCCCGTCCGCCAGCCTTGCTTCCCCGCCCTTAAGCGTAACCTGCTGGCCTCCCAGCTCGTACTCACCGTCCGGCATGCCGCAGCAGCGCAGCGCATCGGAGATCAGGCAGATCCTGCCGGGAAACAGTCTGAAAGCCATCCGTACAATACTCGGGTGAATATGCAGTCCGTCACAGATCAGTTCCGCTGCCACATGATCCCGCTCAAAGGCCGCGCCTATGACGCCCGGTTTTCGGTGATTGATGGGCGGCATGGCGTTGAACAGATGCGTCACATGGGAAGCTCCCGCGTCAAAGGCCCGGCACGCGTCCTCATAGGCTGCGTCCGTATGTGCCACAGAAACTTTGCATGACTTTGAGATCTCCCGTACAAAAGCCTCCGCACCGGGAAGTTCAGGCGCTATGTCCACGATACTGACCGCTCCCCCGCATTGATCCTGCAGGTCCTTAAAGCCCCTGATATCAGGAAGCTGCAGGTAGGCGCTGTTCTGGGCACCCTTCTTCTTCTCGGAAAAATACGGCCCTTCCATATGGATGCCGGCAACCCTTGCGCCATCCCGGGGACGGTTTTTCATATAGCCGGCCGCCGTCGAGAACGCCGCCGCCAGTCTCTCGTACGGAAGCGTCATGGATGTAGGCGCAAATGACGTGATTCCATGGGAAGCCAGATATTTTCCCATCCGGATCAGGCCTTCTTCATCGGCATCGGAAAAATCACACCCGGAATTCCCGTGGGTATGGATATCCACAAGGCCGGGCAGAACATACATTTCCCCGAGGCTGATCCTCTCTTCCCGGAGCGGATCCTCTGCATATGCTTCTGCCTGACAGACTTCATCCCGCGAAGATGGCATGATCTGCCGGATCCTGCCGTCAGCCACACGGAAACTGCCTTTTACAAACCCCTTCTCACCCTGAAAAATCCAGGCATCAGTAAAGATCATTGCCATACTCCTCCAGCCCGTTTTGCAGGACGCTCAGTTTCTCTTGCGCAGATACGCCGAGGAGACCGGAAACTCGAACAGGATCTCCGGATACGGCTCATCCTTCAGCGTAAAATGCCACCACTCACAGTCGATGGGGAGAAAACCGTTGCGCACCATCACGCTTTGCAGAAGCATCCGGTTGGCATACTGCTCATCGGTGATCCCTCTGTAATCCGGGTGAGACACCTCTCCAAACATGTCAAAGGGGCTGCCCATATCCAGCTCCTTACCGGTCTTCATGTCAAAAAGAGTCAGATCCACCGTACTGCCCCTGCTGTGGCTGGACCTGCTGGCGATATACCCCTTCGCAAACAGCTCCTGCTTCTCAAGGTCCGGATAAAAATACGGTTTCATACGGATATCCTGGTCCTCAATGCCCCAGAACACAAAGTGCTTGACGGCACCGGCGGGGCGGTAAGCGTCAAAGATCTTCAGGCGGTATCCCTGCACATTCATCTCGTTGCTTACGGACTTAAGCGCCCTGGCGGCTTCCTTCGTAATGATCGCGCAGGGTTCCTCATAGCAGTCGATCCGGTCTCCGATAAAATTGTAGGTCGAATAGTAACGAATCTCCTGGATGATCCCTGGAACGTAGTCCGCCAGGAGCACAAACCCGGAAGGATCCATGGTCACTTCTCTCTTATAGTCCATTCTTACCATTCTCCTTTCCGAATCTTTTCTTCAGTTCAATAAATTCTTCCTTTGTGATCACGCCGTCCCGAAGGAAATCATCCAGCTGTGTGATGTATCTCTCATTTCCGGTCCCGTAAGAATGCGACAGGGTCCTGTCCCCGGGCTGCTCCAGCGGCGGAACGTCCTGCCTCCCGCCTGCGATGCGTATGATGGCCGCGATCAGCCTGAACAGGTTCACGATAAAGATCAGCGCCAGGACCACGAACACCAGGAACTGAATGCACGAGACAGGGTCCGCTTCCCAGACAAACTGCAGCCTCCTGAAGCTGAAGCTTCCCCGCCTGAACAGATATGTAAACACTCTCCCGGCTCTGCCGGCGAAGAGCGCCATCATAATGATTCCTGTCATGATCAGCCAGACCAGGCTCAAAACCAGTGCATTTGTGTTTCTCTTCATATCAGTGTTCCCATTTTTTTCAACAGTACGCCTGCGCGTTACATCGGACAAGTCAACCATATTTTACTCTCAAACCCATACGGTGGCAACAGGAAGAAGCGCTTTTGGCAAACACCCCATTGACCTCATCCCCCGGAACATATATAGTAAGAAAGATGCATCTGTGCGGGATAATGCCCGCCTGTTTGTATCAGACCCATAAACTGTTTTCATCGCTGATCAGGAGGTATGAAATGATCCTGAATATTATTTTTGGTATCCTGGCCGGCTGGATTGCCGGTAAACTGATGGGTTCGGACGGAAGTGTCATCCGCAACCTGCTTCTCGGGCTTTGCGGCGGCGTACTCGGTTCGGTAGTGCTGCATTTTGTCGGTATCACTGGGAAGGGGCGTGTCGCGAGCCTTTGCATCTCCGTCTTCGGCGCCTGCCTTCTGATCTGGCTTGCCCGATACCTGTTTTAACAAAAGAAGTCCCGGCGCAGTGCCGGGACTTTCTGATTCATTGCCTGTTTATATGGTCTTCTAAAGCAAGATTACGGATTGCTGTAATCTTACCTTGTTATGATGTCAACCGGGACGTTAAAGATCTTCGCTACCTTCAGGATGGTGTCGATATGTCTTCCGGAAGCCGCCGCCATATGGTGGGTTGGGCCTGCCTCACTCCACTTGTTGCAGAACTCCCTGGCGCCGCAGGTGAAGCGGGTGCGCATGTTGGTATCTCCGAAGGTAAAGATCGGGCCGTCCTCATTGACGCCTTCCGCCACCACGAACTTGAAGTTGCCGTCGCGGTCCTGCGTGATGCCGAGATATGTGACCGGTCCCAGATGCGGATAGAACTGTGTCAGGTAGCCGCCTCCGGTCTTGCCGTGGAACACAGGAACGATCTTCATGGTCGGCTTCTTCGCGGAGATGTCCGCGTCACCGGAACCCGAATGGCCGATAATGCAGATATCCTCGTTAAAGTCGATCGAGTACATCTCGGAAAGCTGTCCCATGCCGGAGATGGTCTTTAAGATGCTCATGGCCATGGAAACCTTGATGTCACCTTCCACAGCACAGGCGACACCCTGCTTGATCAGCATGGAAAATGCCGGGATCAGCATGGAATCGAGCACGCCGGCCTTGCCCTGGGCAAACCCGTCATAGTGGGAGGCAATGAACGCGATCTGCTCGTCCTTCACCCACTGCTCAAAAGCCACCACATACTTCGCCATATCCCAGACCTTCTCGATGGTGCCGCCGCCCTCGATGTCGAAGGTGTCCAGAATGTCCTGCGCTTTGGCGCGGATCGCTTCCTCATCGGTGATGTCGTCCGCGATCGCCCACATCTTCTCCCAGTCGAACTGCTTGGTGTACAGGAACATACGGTTATACAGGTTTGTCTCATCGATGTAGAGATCCATCATACCGGGATAGGGACGTCCGATCTGAGCCAGGTTCGTGTCGCGGAAACGTCTGCGGACCTGCGCAGCCTTGCACCAGTCCTCGATCTCCGCCTGAACGGCAGGATCTCCGCCTTCCACCACACCGGTGATGACAGCATGGCGCTTTCCGGCTCTTTCCAGGTCAGCCACACTTTCGCCGACAGCGCCGCAGGCATACAGTTCGCCCAGCCAGGTCGGCGTATCGGTATTGGCATAGTCCGGCGCTTTCTTCTTCTGGACATTCACCAGCACGACAGGCACATCCAGATCCCGGACTGCCGGAAGCATGTTGTAGGATGTGGCGTAGGTCAGCAGCTGCATGATCACAAGGTCCACGTCCGCCGCGCGGAACTTGTCCCCTGCCGCCATGGACTGCTCCTTGGTGGTCACCAGACCGCCGTCGATGATGTCCACGGTATCCGGCAGCGTCTTTTTGAATGCCTCATACTGGGATTCAAATTCCGGTACCAGCGTCGGGAACTGGGGCAGATACGCGCCCAGCGCGATGGAAAAAACGCCAATTCTTGCTCTCGTCTCAACTAACATCGATAAAACCTCCTTCATATTATGATCTGAATCAGTTATTCCTCAAAATCCGCCCCGACGAGCTCGGCTGCCGGCGCGATACTGCCGCTTAATTCTTCCAGATACGCGTCCAGCTGTGCGGTATCCCAATCCGCGGATGCCAGAAAGCGATACAGTCTGGTGGCCGCTTCCAGCATGGGAGCCAGAATCTCGTCTCCCCATGCAGGCGCTGCAAAGGAACCATTCCCCTCCTCATCGAAAAAGGCTCTGTCGATCACATTGTTGCCATCCATATCCGTCATATACAGATCGAAATCGCCGCTGCCGCCAAGATCAAGCGCCATCGTATCAATGTCGCCGTCCATGTTTTCATCCATCAGGCCAAGATCAGCAAACTTGTCGCCGTCCAAATCCAGCAGAATCTCATGTCTTCCGCCGCGGACAAGCCTTTTTCGCATATCCCTGTCCTGTTTCATTCTCATTTTTACCTGTCCCAGTGTACCCATCCGTAACCTCCTCCCGGTGTAATCTGAGTCCGGTCATCCATTATCTGCCGAACTTCTTTTTCTCCTCTTTGCCTTATTCCCACAAAACGACATAGCCCCTGTTGTTCTTTGCCACCCAGTAGGCTTTGTTTTCCTCCGGTTTCACATAGATCTTCTGCGCAGTCGGTTCCTGTGAATATACTCTTGCCATGATTTCCTCAGTCGAAATGGATCCTCCCATCAGGGACTGAATGACGATTTCCGGCTGACTGGAAAAGCCGGCAGATGTCTGCTCCTTTTCCTCTACCTGGGGAGCATCGGTTTCCTTAGCCTTCTGTTTCAGCATGGCATAACCCCCTTTCTGTCCGCCTTATCATACCATATCAGTTCGAAAAGAAAAAGAGTAACTGCGCAGGTTCCGGTTATGATATACTGAAGATATCTGAACCATACATGCATCAAAATACTGCAGACGAAACCACAGGAGGATGCCCATGAAGATACTGTTTGCAACAAGCGAATGTGCGCCGTTTTCAAAATCAGGAGGCCTTGCGGATGTCGCTTATTCTCTACCGCCCGCGCTGAAGGAGGCGGGCCATGAAATTGCCGTCATCACACCGCTGTACCAGTGCGTAAAGGAAAAATACGGTGATCAGTTGAAGACCGTCTGGACAGGGGAGGTTGTTCTGGGATCCCGCAGTTATTACTGCGGACTGCTGAAGGGAGAAAACCAGGGCGTACCCATGTGGTTTGTCGACAATGAGGACTTCTTCCTTCGCCCGAAGCTTTACGGCTATGACGATGACAAGCTCCGCTTTGCATGGTTTTCCCGTGCGGTGATCGACCTGCTGGAAAAACTGGACTTCATGCCGGAGATCCTGCACTGCAATGACTGGGAAACCGCACCGGCTGTGATCTACCTGAAAAATGACCAGGCGTGGCGAAGCGACCTTCGGAGGATCAGAAGCGTCTATACCATTCACAACATTGCCTACCAGGGACAGTTCGGGGCCAATGAGCTGGAAGACACCTTTGCCCTTCCGGGAGGCTGGTATGCCGGCGGTCTCGGATATGAATTTGACGGAAGGCATGATATCAACCTGATGAAAGGCGCCATGCTGATGGCGGACGCTGTCTCCACAGTCTCCCCCACCTATGCCCGTGAGCTTCACGATCCGCAGTTCGGCATGGGTCTTCAGGGTGTCGCGGACATGATCGGGACCAAACTGTACGGCATTCTGAACGGCATTGACATGGATCTGTACGATCCGAGAAAAGACAAACGTCTGCCGCACGCCTTCTCTGTCAGAAACATGAAGGGAAAGGCTTTGTGCAAGCAGGCGCTGCAGAGGAAATTCGGGCTGGAAGAGGCCGGCCATACCCCCCTGTTCTGTTCCGTAGCCCGTCTTGTTGAACAAAAAGGTATAGAGCTGATCCGGGAGATTCTTCCCGCGCTTATGGAACTGGGTATCCAGGTGATCATCTTCGGCCAGGGTGATCAGCACTACATCGACTATTTTAACGAATGCAGGAACCGCTGGCCCGGCCAGCTGGGCTTTTCCAGCGATTATACAGAGCAGGTGGCCAGCGAGGTCTTCGCGGGTTCGGATTTCTATCTGATGCCCTCCCGCTTTGAACCCTGCGGCCTGAGCCAGATGATGGCCATGCGCTACGGGACAGTCCCCATCGTGCATGAGACCGGGGGCCTCAAGGATTCGGTCCGCCCATACAGCGATTTCGACGGCATCGGAGACGGCTTCTCCTTCTCCTCCTATCAGGGAAAGGAGCTGCTGCTGGCGATCATGAGCGCCCTTCGCATCTACTTTGCCGATGAAAAGACCTTTCATGTACTGCGGGAGCGCTGCATGAAGAAAGACTTCTCCTGGAAGCGCAGCGCCGAACAGTATGAGCGGATGTACGGCAACATCGTTGAGGGAGAGGCCGGCGATGCTGTCCCCTTCGAGGAGGCTTTTGAGACACTGAAGGAGGCCTACACCGAGCTGCATGAGGAACACCGTGTCAAATACAGCTCACTGTATGCCCCGGGCTATCATCGTGTTGTTCAGGTACGCATGACCGGACGCGCACACGGCATTCTGTATGTCGAGTTTTCCAACACCGACGGGGAAATGCTTTTCAAAGTGGAGCCGTATGCCTACGATGACGCCGACGCGTTCATTTCCGCCAGCTACGACAACCTGCTGGGTATGGCAAAGGGGACCGTCAACCCGGATAAGCTGTTCATGTCCGGACAGCTCAAGGTCAAAGGCAACATGGTCAAAGGTGCCGACCTGCGCAAACTGCTGGGACGGCTGTAAGGAATAAAAAATGAGGCAGGGGTTCATGCCCCTGCCTTCTGTTCTTTTCCTGTTCTTACTCTCCATTCCTCCAGAGCAGCCTTTCCCTCCGGCGTAACCGGCTTGATCCACTTTCCGCTGAACAGATGTATCTGCATCAGTACATACCGGATCGGCTCGTCGACATAGCCGCAGGCAAACACGAGAAGGGTCGGCAGCTTCC